>NZ_JBWPJO010000003.1:0-254686 GCF_056583835.1 Pauljensenia sp. C0254C2 | reverse complement strand
TTTCGACAACGTGCGCGGCCTGACGAAGAACGTGTGGGAGCAGAAGCGCTACACATATGGCGAACTGGTCAATCTCGCCGTCAACCAGACGATGGTGCGTTCCATTAACACTTCCGTTGTTGCACTTCTGCCGGTGGGAGCGATCCTCGTGATCGGTACTGTTCTTCTGGGGGCGGGCACGCTGACGGATATTGCTCTGGCACTGTTCGTCGGAATGATTGTGGGTACCTACTCGTCGATATTTATCGCCTCGCCGCTGTTGGTCATGCTGGAGGAGCGTCGGTCACGCGCCCGTGAACACAACACCATCGTCGCCAGGCAACGCTCAATCGATTCGACTGACGAGGGTGACCACGCCCCAACATCTGACAGTGTTCAGGTACAAGCTGTGGCGGCGCGACCGGTCATCCCGGGGCACCGTCTTGGCAATGATGCTCAACCTCAACGAAAGAAGCGTAAGCGCAAATGACAGAAGAACTCGGAAGGCGCATCAAGAAACTGGTCGTCGACAATATGCGTGACGTCCCCGGTTTCCCGCAGGAAGGCGTCCTCTTCCACGACATCACACCGCTGCTGGCCAACGGCCCGGCGTTCCAGGAAACTATCAATTTGCTCTGCGAGCACTACGAGGGACGCATTGACGCTATCGCAGGCCTGGAGTCACGAGGCTTCGTCCTGGCTGCACCGATGGCGACACGTATGGGCATCGGTATGATCACGATTCGTAAGGCCGGCAAACTGCCCGGACCGGTGATCGGTGAGGATTACTCCATCGAATACGGCATCGCTCGCATGGAGCTTCGCCCGGACTCTGTCGTAGAGGGACAACGCGTCCTGATCATTGACGACGTGCTGGCCACCGGCGGCACGGCACGTGCCTCGGTGAATCTGCTTGAGCAGTGCAAGGCCGAGGTTGCAGGTGTGGCGGTCCTCCTCGAGTTGACTGAATTGAAGGGCCGAGACAAGCTTGAGGGCCTGGATGTGCAGTCTGCAGTGGCACTGTCTGTCTGACATCACCCGGTAACTTTCCAGCTCAGGCGCGCTTCCTCACACGTGGGGGCGCGCCTGAGCCTATGATGACTGTGTGAGTGAGAGAACTAAACCACCGAGCAGGCCGAAAGCGCCGTCGGCAGGGTCCTTTGTGCGGTCGGGACTGGTCTGGTTTGGTTCGCGAGGGCGCACGACCGCACCTGAGATTGAACCATTGGTGCGTGCCTTGCGCGCCAACCACCCGAAAGCAGATATCTCAGTTATTGAGCGCGCCTATGAGACGGCTGAAGTTCATCACAGAGGGCAAAAACGCGCATCTGGCGAGCCGTACATCACTCATCCCGTCGCAGTGGCGACGATTCTGGCTGAAATGGGCATGACGACGCCAACGCTGGTGGCGGCGCTGCTGCATGACACGGTTGAGGACACGGATTACACGGTTGAGCAGCTCACCGCTGACTTTGGTGAGTCAATCGCACTGCTGGTCGACGGTGTCACCAAGCTCGATAAAATCCGCTATGGCACCGCAGCCCAGTCGGAAACACTGCGCAAGATGATCGTGGCGATGAGTCGGGATATCCGCGTGCTGTTGATCAAACTTGCAGATCGCCTGCACAATGCGCGCACGTGGAAGTACGTCTCGCCTGAATCCGCTAAACGCAAGGCGAAAGAGACACTGGAGATTTATGCGCCGCTTGCCCACCGCCTGGGCATGAACACGATCAAGTGGGAGCTTGAAGAGCTGTCATTCAAGACGATGCTGCCGGAAATCTACGAAGAGATTGACCGGCTTGTTCAACAGCGCACACCGCGCCGCGAAACCTATCTGCGTGACGTGATCGCGCAGATCGAAGAGGATCTGCGGCGCGCCGGAATTCGCGGAACGGTCGGCGGGCGCCCGAAGAACCACTATTCGATCTACCAGAAGATGATTGTGCGCGGCAAAGCGTTCGATGAGATTTTCGATCTGGTGGCGGTGCGAGTCCTTGTTGACAGTGTCAAAGACTGTTACGCCGTTTTGGGCGCAATGCACGGCAGGTGGAATCCGATTCCGGGCAGGTTCAAGGATTACATCGCCATGCCGAAGTTCAACTTCTACGAATCGCTGCACACGACGGTGGTCGGGCCGGGCGGCAAGCCGGTGGAAATCCAGATACGTACATATGAGATGCACGAGCGTGCCGAAAATGGCGTAGCCGCTCACTGGAAGTACAAGGAGAACCCGAACGCAACATCGGGCACGTCCGACGCAATGAGCACCAATGAGCAAATGAATTGGTTGCGCGCTCTGGTGGAAATGGAACGGGAAACAGGTGACCCGGAAGAGTTCCTCGACTCGCTGCGCTACGAAATTGCCGGCGAAGAAGTCTACGTGTTCACCCCGCGAGGCGAAGTTGTCGTGCTGCCTGCACACGCCACACCCGTCGACTTTGCCTACGCCGTCCACACCGAGGTCGGCCATCACACTGTCGGTGCACGCGTCAACGCCCGCCTCGTTCCTCTTGATACGCAGCTGGAATCGGGCGACACGTGTGAAATCATCACCTCGAAGTCAGAAAAGGCCGGCCCGTCTCATGACTGGTTGGCATTTGTGGCGTCCCCTCGTGCACGATCGAAAATCAAATCGTGGTTCTCGCGCGAACGCCGTGAGGGAGCCATCGAAGCCGGCAAGGAAGCACTGGCGCGCGCGATGCGCAAACAGAACCTGCCTCTGCAGCGCCTGATGAATCATGAATCGATCCTGTCGGTGGCAACTGACCTGGGTTACCAGGACGTGTCGGGTCTGTACGCGGCAGTAGGAGAGAACCACCTGTCTGCCCACAATGTCGTGTCCAAACTGGTGGAGAACCTGGGCGGGGGAGCCGGCACTGAAGAGACGCTTGCTGAAGGCATCACACCAGGCGATACGCGCACACGCAAGGCGACCTCGGATGTGGGCATCGTGGTGTCTGGAATGAGTTCCAATGACATCTGGGTGAAGCTGGCCCGATGCTGTTCGCCGGTGCCCGGCGACCCGATTATGGGGTTCATCACACGTGGGCAAGGTGTTTCCGTCCACCACAGTGACTGTTTGAACGCAGCCCGTCTGGAAGAGCTCCACCCTGAACGTCTCATTGATGTCTCGTGGGATACGAACCGTTCGAACGCGCAGTACCGCGTCCAAATTGAATTGCGTTCACTGGATCGGGCTGGATTGCTGTCGGATCTGACGAAGGTCCTGTCGGATTATTCGGTCAATATTCTGACCGGATCAATGTCGACGTCGGCTGACCAGGTGGCCTCTACGCGCTTCACATTCGAACTTGCGGACATGGCACATCTGAACGCCGTTTTATCTGCTCTCAGACGTGTTGATGGTGTTTTTGAGGCGCGTCGCGTGACGGGCACCCGGAAACGTGCGCGTGAATCCCGTGCAGACGAATCGTGAACGAGGAGACCGACAGTTCGCCCCTCGAGCGTGATTTTGCGTAGGATAAGGAAGTGTCAGTCAAGACACATAACCGCGCACGGATGGATCGGTCCATCCACGTCCCGAGAAGGAAGATCGTGACTATCTCGCCTAATCCACAGCAGCCATCCACTGGCTCCCCGGAAACCGCATCCGAACCTGCTCGTACCGAGTTCGGGCGAATGGACACTGAAGGAAATATCTACGTCACTGACGGTGAGAGCGAACGCCTCATCGGATCCTACCCGGAGGGCGCTCCGGACAACCCGTTCGAACTGTACGAGCGGCGCTACAGCGACTTGGAAGCCACGATCCGCCTTTTTGAAGACCGTCTGCCTCACCTGGGGGCACGCGACATCGACCAAACCGTAGCCACGCTGCGTGAGGCCGTTGCGGAGCCGGCAGCAATCGGTGACCTGCCCGCGTTGCGTGAGCGCGTCGACAAGGCCGCTCAGGCTGGTGAGGAGCGCAAGGTTCAAGCCAAGGCCGAGCGCCAGGCTGCTCGCGAACAGGCCATTGCAGATCGCACCAAAGTGGTCGAGCGGGCCGAAGAAATTTCTCAACAGGACCCAGAACGCACCCACTGGAAGCATTCAGGACAGGCACTGCGTGACTTGCTTGAAGAGTGGAAGACTTTACAGCGCAAGGGGCCACGCCTGGACAAATCCACCGAAGATGAGCTCTGGAAGCGTTTTTCCAGTGCACGCACTGTTTTTGACCGTCATCGTCGCCAGTTCTTCTCGGCACTTGACCAGAAGCAGACTGAGGCGCGTCGCGTGAAGGAAGGGCTGATTGCTGAAGCTGAAGCCCTTCAGAATTCAACGGACTGGGGGCCAACCTCGTCGGCCTACCGGGACCTGATGGATCGCTGGAAGGCAGCGCCTCGCGCGTCTCGCAAGGAAGACGATGCGTTGTGGGCACGTTTCAGGACAGCGCAGCAGGTGTTCTTCGATGCGCGCCGCGCCAAGGATGAAGCAGCAGATGCCGAATCTGAAGAAAACCTCAAGGCCAAGGAAGCGCTGCTGGAGCAGGCCGAGGCGCTCTTGCCGATCGAAGACATGGACGCTGTCAAGCCTCGTTTGCGCGCCATCCAGGACCAGTGGGATGAGATTGGCCGCGTGCCATCGGCCCACGTCGGCCAGGTTGAAGGCCGGATGCGCGCCGTGGAGGATGCGGTGCGCCAGGCTGAAGAACGCGAGTGGAAGCGCTCGAACCCGGAGACACGTGCCCGCGCCGAAGGCATGCTGGGGCAGCTGGAAGAACAGCTCGACCGACTGAAAGCCGACATCGAGAAGGCCGAAAGCGCCGGAAATTCCGATCAGGTACAGTCGTTGCGCGAAACACTGGCAACGAAGACTGCGTGGTTGGATCAGATCCGCTCGTCAATGGAGTGACGCGTGCTCATCACTGTCATACCGACCCCGTTTTTCGGGGCAAACTGCATCGTGCTTCAGCCCGACGCAGAAGCGAACGTCGTAGTGGTTGACCCGTCGGCAGGTGTGTGCGACCAGATCCGCGGGGCACTGGATCGCGCTGATGCTCAGGTGGGCGCCGTTCTGTGCACTCACGGTCATCCTGATCATGTCTGGGATGCTCACGAGGTGGCCTCATGGGCACCTGACGCGCCCGCACCGGTGTGGATCCCTGGTCCTGACAGATACCGCATGGATGACCCGATGTCGTATCTGCCGATGAAACCGAGCGGCATGGACCTGACGTGGCACAAGCCGGAAGATCTGCGCGACGTGCCTTCTGACACGTTCGAAATCCAGCCCGGCATCTGGCTGCAGATGCTTCCTGCGCCAGGCCACACAGAGGGGTCGGCATTGTTCCTGGGGGAGTGCGACGTCAATATCGCGGACCACGAGGGCACAATCCTGTGGCAGCATGACGATCCAATTCCGTGGGCGCTGAGTGCTGACGTGATCTTTGCCGGGTCGGTTGGACGCACCGACCTGCCCGGTGGAGACGAACGCCAAATGAAACATACGCTTCGCACCATGGCCAACGCCATTGATCCGCGAACGGTCATGATCCCGGGGCACGGGCCACTGACGACGTGGGCACACGAACTTCAGACCAATCAGTACGTTGCGCGCGCACGACGCGAAGGCTAGACACAGAGTAAAAGAATCGAAGGACACATACGATGGCACGGACAAAATTGTCTGGATTTCCCGAATGGAGCGTTGAGGGCCGGCTGATCGAGCTGCATGTGCTCGATTCGCTGCGTCATGTGTTCGAACTCCACGGGTTTTCCAACATTGAAACCCGAGCCGTCGAAACCCTCGACTCGCTGCTGTCCAAAGGGGAAACCTCCAAAGAGGTGTACCTGCTTGAACGTCTCCAGGGACTCGAGAAAGGCGAACACACCGATAAGGACCGCAGGATCGGACTGCACTTCGACCTGACCGTTCCGCTGGCCCGATACGTCCTGGATAACGTCAACGACCTGCATTTTCCGTTCAAGCGCTACCAGATTCAAAAAGTCTGGCGCGGCGAACGCCCGCAGGAAGGACGTTTCCGCGAATTCACTCAGGCCGATATCGACATCGTCGGCAACGGTGCATTGCCGTTCCACTTCGAGGTCGACCTGCCGCTCGTGATGGCCGAAGCACTGTCCTCACTGCCCATCGGCCCGTTCAAGATCCTGGCCAACAACCGCAAGGTCGTTCAGGGCGTATGCGAAGCGCTCGGAGTTGGCGACGTTGACGCAGCGCTGCGCGGTTTGGACAAGCTGGACAAGATTGGGCCCGAGGGTGTGACCGAGGAACTGGCAGAAGCCGGAATCTCAGGCGACCAGGCACGCACCCTGCTGACAATGGCGCAGATCCACACCGATGATGTGGCCGAGCTTCGCGACGGTATTGACGCGTTGGAACTGTCCAACGACATTTTGCGCGAGGGGCTGGATGAGCTGTGTGCGCTGATTAGCGACGCTCATGAGCGCATGCCCGGCGCTGTCTTTGCTGACTTGAAGATTGCGCGCGGACTGGACTACTACACTGGATCGGTCTACGAAACAGTGCTGACCGAACACCCGTCACTGGGATCGATCTGCTCAGGTGGGCGCTACGATTCTCTGGCATCGGACGGCAAACGTAGCTACCCGGGCGTCGGGCTGTCCATTGGTGTCTCTCGCCTCGTCTCCCGCATGATCGCGCAGCCAATGGTGACCGCCACGCGTACCTCACCGGCCGCGGTGGTCGTCGCCGTCATGAACGAGGAAGACCGCGGGCACTCCAACCGGATCGCAGCGACCCTGCGTTCACGCGGTATTCCCACCGATGTTGCGCCTACAGCGGCCAAATTCGGCAAACAGATCCGCTACGCTGATCGATTAGGAATACCATTCGTCTGGTTCCCGGACGCCTCGGAAGGTGACACTGTCAAGGACATTCGATCGGGTGACCAGGTCGAAGCCGATTGCGAGACATGGATGCCTCCGGCAGAGGATATGCATCCGCGCATCGCGTCGGCCACACAGGAGGACTAGGCTGACTATGGAGCGTTCACCACTGCACAGTGCGCGTGAAATGCGTGATGCGTTGGCGGACGTGTCGATCAATGTCGAAACGCCGTCAGCCCGCCGTGCACGTAGTGAACAGGCTCGAGCCCTGCGGCGCCTCGACGATCATGTGATCCCGCGCCTCGAACATGCCCAGGCACCCATTCTGTGCGTGATCGGCGGATCTACGGGGGCCGGGAAATCTACCCTGGTCAACACGATGGTTGGGTACGCAGTGTCGGCGTCGTCAGCCGTACGTCCCACGACACGCGACCCGCTCCTGCTGCACAATCCCAGCGACGCCATGTGGTTCGACTCGAACCGGATTCTCACCTCCCTGACGCGCAGGCGTGAAGAGGCGGATGCTGATCCTGAGCGCGAATCACATCCTCACTCGCTACGTGTGCGCGCCCTCGAAGCCATTCCCCACGGTGTCGGCGTTATCGATGCACCTGATCTTGATTCGGTCGTGGACGACAATCGTGCCTTGGCTCGTCAACTGCTCGACGCGGCTGACCTGTGGATTTTCGTCACGACTGCGGCCCGCTACGCGGATGCCGTGCCGTGGCAGGTGCTCGAAGAGGCCGGAAGTCGCGGCATCGAGACGGTGATCGTCCTCAACCGCATTCCGCCTGGGGCAACCCAGGAGGTCGCGGCCGACCTGAATGCATTATTGTCCGAGCGCGGCCTTGGCAACGCCCCGGTGCTCGCTATCGATGAACAGGCGCTCGAGGACGGCTTGCTGCCCCACGATGCCGTCCAGCCGCTTGTTGACCGACTACGCGCACTGGGTGCAGACGCCGAACGCCGCAGCGAACTGGCTCAGCAGGCGATTCGCGGATCGGTGCGAGAGGTGATCGAATCGGCCGGCGCAGTCAGCCAGGTTTTCGACGAGGAACGTGCCGCCGTTGAGGCACTTGTGGAGCGCATAGACCGGATCGGGGAGGCTGCCGGGCGTCGTGTCCGCCAGGGCACTGCCGACGGCACGCTGCTGCGTGGTGAGGTGCTGGCCCGCTGGCAGGAAGTTGTCGGCGCAGCAGATTTCACGCGCATACTGTCGCGAGGCATTTCGCGTCTGCGTGACCGCATTTCTGCCTTCTTTCGAGGGCGCCCGACCCCGTCCGAACCTGTTGAAGATGCCATTGAAGCTGGCTTGACCAGCTTGCTGGCAGATGAATTTGCTGACGTGAGTGACCAGGTGGCCGAGCTGTCGCGCACTGATCCGGCACTGGTAGGCGCGTCGCCCTCGTCAATCATGACGGCGTTGGATCCGTCCGAGCGTGCTCAGCGCGTCGCGAACCAATGGCAGCGCGAACTGCTTGCGATGGTGCGCAGCGAGGGCCAGTCCAAGCGCGCCGGAGCCCAGATGATGGCCATTGGTGTCAACGTGGTGGGCGTGGCGCTGATGATCGTCATTTTTGCGTCAACGGGTGGACTGACCGGAGCTGAAGTGGGTGTAGCTGGTGCAACCGCGGCCGTGGCGCACAAACTGCTCGAAGCGATTTTCGGCGACCAGGCGGTGCGTGACATGGCCAAGAAGGCGCACCGTAACCTCGTGGAGGCAGCCGACCAGGAGATCGCCCAAATCCTGCAGCCGGCGCGCGACGCTCTGCCCGAAGCAGGTGACTACGCGCGCCTAGCCGAGGCGATTGCGCAGGCGAGCCAACAATGGTCGGTAGGAGCCGAATAATGACCCGTGGTCTCTCCAACCCTGCCGAACGCGTGGATCATATTGCCTCCGCTATGGAGCTTGCCGGACCGGATGTATCCAATGAATGCGTGGACCGCGTCGCGGATTGCTTGCTGCGCGCACACGAACGCACAGGGCTCGATCCTGACACGACCGTGGTTGCGTTCGTGGGAGCAACCGGGTCAGGCAAGTCGTCGCTTTTTAACGCGATCCTGGGGCACGACATCGCGCAGGTTGGCGTACGCCGCCCCACCACCACACAGGCTCTGGCCGCTATCGGCGCGGGCACGCGTGCACCTGAACTGGTCGAATGGATGGGCGTGCGCGAGCAGGTCATGATCCCGTCGGGCGCCGGCCTTCCGGAAAGTGTGGCCCTGGTTGATCTGCCTGATATCGACTCTATTCAGCAGGACAATGTGGCGCTCACCGAGCGTCTTGCGTCCCGCGTTGACCTGATCGTATGGGTCGTTGATCCGCAAAAGTATGCCGACCACGTTATCCATTCGCAGTGGATTGCGCGTTTCGCTGCCTACGGTGCGCCGGCGTGTATGGTGCTCACGCACGTCGACCAGCTGTCGCCGACTGATCGTAGCCAGATCGAAGCGGACATTCGTCGTCTCCTGGAAGCTGATCAGGCAGCCGGCATGAAGCTGGTGGGTGCCTCGTCGGTGACAGGGGAGGGCATTGATGCGGTTCGCTCGATGATCTCTGAGCGCGCACGTATTGTGCGTCAGCAGGCTGAACGTGTTGGCGCCGTCCTGGATGAAGCCGTTGATGTGGCGCGCCGGGACCTGGAGATTGAAACTGCTGAACTGCCGAAGGTGCCGAAGAACCTGACCTTACAGTTGGTTAATGTTGCAGCGGGCGCTGCAGGTGTGGGACACGTGACGTCAGCTGTTGATGCGGGGTATCGTCACCGTGCTCAGAAAGTGTGCGGCTGGCTTCCGTTCCGTCTGCTTGCCCGATTCAAATCCGACCCGCTGGCACGCCTCCATCTGGAAAGCTCGGAATCATCAGTGTCATCTGTGCCCGAAGCAACACCCGTCGCCCGTGCCAAATTGAATTCTGGCGTGCGAACCATTGCCGGGCAGATTGCGCACGGCAGACCGCAGGTGTGGCAGCGCCGCGTACGTGAACTAGCCCGCGAACGTGCCGAAAGCGTCACCACACCGCTCGACCAGGCTGTTGCCGGAACCGATTTTGGCCTGCAAGAACGACGTACCTGGTGGCGTGCGAGCGCGATCCTCCAAGGCATCGGATGGCTGATGGCACTGGCCGGAGTGCTGTGGATCCTGGCGGTGCGTGGGGCCGACCAGTTCCTCATGATCCAGTGGGACGTGCCGATGTGGCGCGGACTGCCCATTCCCACCTGGTGCGTTCTTGGAGGGCTGGCCCTGACGGTAATCGTGGCTCTGCTGTCGTGGATAGGCGTGCGCATAGGAGCAGCCCGTGCTCGGCGCCGGGCACACTCACGCTTGACTCGGTCGATCAGCGAAGTCATCGAACAGAGTGTCAGCGGGCCCCTCGTAGCTGAATGCGAACGTCAGGCTGACATCGTGAAGCACCTGAATGCTGCCGCCTCGCGAACCCACTAGAATATAGCTGTGCGCATTATTTTTGCTGGAACTCCTGACGTCGCTGTGCCCACCCTGTCGGCGTTGAACGATTCGAAACATGACGTGGTCGCGGTCATCACTCGTCCGCCGGCTCGACGGGGCAGAGGCAAGAAAACCTTCCCATCACCTGTCGCGCAATACGCGGTTGACCATGGCCTCGAGCTGATCGAGTCGTCACGTTTTACCGATCCGTCGCTTCAGCGCGACATTGATGCTTATGACGCCGACCTTGGCGTCGTTGTTGCATTCGGCGCGATCATTCCGCCTGCTGTCTTAACAATGCCGCGGTTGGGGTGGGTTAACCTGCACTTCTCGGATTTGCCGCGCTGGCGCGGAGCTGCCCCGGTCCAGTATGCGATTTGGTCGGGTGATGCACGAACGGCGTCGAGTATCTTCCAGCTGGAAGACGGCCTGGACACCGGGCCGGTTTTTTCGCGCCTGCCGGTCACGATCGACCCGTCTGAAACTGCCGGGGAACTGCTGGAACGAATGGGACGTCTCGGAGCCGACCAGATGGTGGCCACGGTGGATGCACTGGCTGACGGACGCGCATCAGCACACGTGCAGGATACAGATGGTGTCACCTATGCTCACATGCTCACCCCCGCCCAGGGATTCATTGATTTCACCCAGAGCGCGGCAGAGGTGTCGCGTCACATCCGCGCCTTCACTCCGAACCCAGGCGCATGGACTGTTCTGTCTGACGGGAAGCGCCTCAAGATTGCAGGAGCTGAACCGATCGATCAGCCCACACCCGGCACGGGTCTGCTGCAGGTGACAAAGCATGAGGTCATGGTCGGGTGCGCTGACGCGTGCGTCAGACTGGGCCAGGTCGCACCAGCAGGTAAAGGCTGGATGGACGCAGCGGCCTGGGCGCGTGGGGCACGCCTTAGCGGCGAGGAACGTGTCGGCGTTATGGCAACGGAGGAGTGAGATGGCAACAGGACGATATGCGGATGGTTATCGGGCGAAACGCAACGTTGACCCTGCCCGGCTCGTCGCGTTTGAGGTCCTTGATTTGATCGAGCAGGACGGCGCGTTCGCGAACCTTGCACTACCTAAAGCTCTGCGCGCTGCGAAAGAGGACTTCGCATCCTTCGACGGGCGTGATGCGGCATTTACCGCTGAACTGGTCTACGGCACAACGCGCGCACAGGGCCGCCTCGACTGGATCATCAACGCCCATTCGACACGTCCGGTCGACCAGCTCGATCCATCGTTGCGCACGGTGCTTCGCATGGGAGCCCACCAGATCCTCAACATGCGCGTGCCGGACCATGCGGCCGTCGCCGCAACCGTTGACCTTGCTCGCGAAGTCCTCACTGACGGTCCGGCGAAGATGGTCAATGCTGTTTTGCGCTCCATTATCCGCACCGGCGCTGATCAGATCGACGCGGACATTGACGCAATCGAGAATCCGGTCGAACGCCTGGCTGTGCGTTATTCACACCCGACTTGGATTGTTTCGGCACTGGGCGACGCCCTGACAGCTCATGGCTGCTCCAAGGATGAGCTGGAAGAAACACTGGCTGCCAATAATGAGGCACCACTGGTGACTCTAGTTGCCCGCCCGGGTCTGATTGACGTGGAGGACCTGGCTGATGAAGCGATTGATGCATGCCACACGCGGGTAGCTCCCGGCACGCGTTCGCCGCTTGCTGTTGTCCTGGAGTCGGGCGACCCGGCACGCATCGGCTCTGTTCGACGCGGACTGGCCGGTGCGCAGGATGAAGGTTCCCAGCTGGCCGCCCTCGTCACTGCCGCCGCGCCGATCGAAGGGTCGGACACCGCATGGCTTGACCTGTGCGCTGGTCCGGGCGGGAAGGCCGCGCTGCTGGCGGCTGAGGGAGCCGAGCGAGGGGCACACCTGTTGGCAAACGAAGTCCACACTCACCGCGCACGCCTCGTTGAGCGCGCAACCGCCCGCCTGACCAACGTCGAGGTCATTTCCGCTGATGGGCGCACGCTCGGCGGGCAGGGAACACCGTGGCAGCTTGGCTCATTCGATCGCGTCCTGGTCGACGCGCCATGTACGGGCCTGGGGTCACTTCGCCGTCGCCCGGAGTCACGCTGGCACAGGTCCGAGGGGGACCTGGCGGATCTGGTTGCGCTTCAACGTGACTTATTGGACCGGGCTGTTGATCTGGTTCGCGTTGGGGGAGTGGTTGCGTATGTCACCTGTTCGCCGCATCGTGCGGAAACTGTTGACCAGGTCCGACGCCTGAGCGAGTCGGGACGCGTGGAACTGATCGATGCTGTGCCGGTTGCTGCGGGTATCTCGCCTGAGCCGTTGAGCGCTGACGGACCGACCCTGCAGTTGTGGCCGCATCGTGATGACACCGATGCGATGTTTATGGCTCTGATGAAACGGGTATCCTGAGAGCATGCATCTGACTATTTCGCCGTCGATTCTCAATTGCGATATTGCTGATCTGCATGGCCAGCTCGAATCGATTTCCTCAGCTGACATTGCTCACGTTGACGTGATGGACAATCACTTTGTGCCCAACCTGACGTGGGGCCTTCCGGTTGTAGAAGCCTGCGTGAAGACCGGCATCCTGCCGGTGGACGCGCACCTGATGATCGAGGATCCTGACCGGTGGGCGCCGGCCTACGCTGAGGCTGGCTGTGAGTCGGTGACATTCCATGTCGAAGCTGCAGCGGCACCGATTCGGCTTGCGCGCGAGATCCGACACCAGGGTGCGCGTGTGGGCCTGGGGCTGCGCCCGGCAACTGACATTGCACCATTCGTCGATATCTTGTCCGAATTCGACATGATCCTCATCATGACGGTCGAGCCGGGATTCGGTGGTCAGAAGTTCCTTGAGTCAATGCTGCCCAAGATTCGCCGCACTCGTGATGCGATTAGGTCGGCTGACCTGCCCGTGTCGATTCAGGTTGACGGTGGCGTGTCACGCCAGACGATTGAACAGTGCGCACAGGCTGGTGCCACGAACTTCGTTGCCGGGTCGGCGATTTTCAAGGCAGAGGATGCATACACGGAGATTGCGACGTTGCGCGAACTTGCCGGTTCGCACTGTCACTGAGCTGAGGAATCTAGTTTTCCTTTTCCCAGTTGGCGTGCCATAATTGCCACATGCTCCGGGGTCGGTGTAAGTCCGAACCGGCGGTGAGAGTCCGCGACCCGCGCGTTCATACGCGTGGCTGAACCGGTGAAACTCCGGTACCGACGGTGAAAGTCCGGATGGGAGGAGCACAGGAAGCGTGACCGCGCGTTCGGACGCGCTCGTCATTTGTGCTGCGTGAGCCCCCGGTGCGCGGAGGACACGAACAGGTGGCAACCAGCCAGAGCCAGCGACGCGGCGCTCGAGGAATCAGCAGCGTGATGAACGTGTGCGCACCCCTCATTTTCCTCCTGTTGATCATGACCGTATGGGCGTTGGCCACCACTGTTTTTTCACTCGAACCGTGGCGACTGCCCAGCCCCGCACAAGTCCTTCAGCGAGCACAGGTATTGCTCACACAGCCCTGGATGTGGCAACGAGTGCTGATCACCGCAGGCGAAGCAGTGCTCGGCTGTGCGACGGGTGCCCTTGTGGCGTTGCCACTGGCGTACGCGATCTACAAAGTGAATTGGTTCCGCGCAGCAGTCGAGCCGTTCCTGGGTGCAACCCAGGCGATCCCGGCGATCGCACTGGCACCCCTGCTGGTCCTGTGGGTCGGCTTTGGCTTGGCCCCAGTGATTGCCCTGTGCGCGATCATGGTCTTTTTCCCGATTCTCGTGTCCACCGTTGTCGGACTGCGTCACCTTGACCAGGACGTACTGGAAGCTGCTTCACTGGACGGCGCGTCAGGGTGGATAATGCTGCGCCAAATTGAAGCGCCAATGGCGGCACCATCAATCCTGGCCGGTCTGCGCAACGGTTTCACCCTGTCGGTGACCGGTGCCGTGGTGGGGGAGATGGTCATGGGGGGCAACGGTATGGGCGGCATTCTTGTCCAGCAACGCCAAAACATGGACACGCCCGGAATGTTCGTCTCCATCGTTGTGCTCTGCGTGTTGGCAATGAGCATTTACATCGTTATCTACCGGATTGAAAAGCGGTATAACCGCAGTTGACAAGATGAAAGAAGGATTACTGATGGCACGTGGCATACGCGCTTTGACAACACTAGTGGTAGCGGCGAGCGCTCTGACCTTATGTGGCTGCAGCTCCTCCGAGTCGCCCTCGCCGGCCGCTAATGCCCAAAGCGAAGTTGACTTGCAGGAGCCCACTGACGTCACGCTCGGGCTGACTTACATTCCCAACGTTCAGTTCGCGCCCACATACATTGCCGAGGAAGACGCGGTATACGCGAATGCGGGAGCGAACGTCACGCTGCGCCATCACGGCGCCGATGAAGGACTGTTCACCGCTCTGACAGCCGGTGAAGAAGATGTCGTGCTTGCCTCGGGTGATGAGGTACTGCAGGCTCGTGATCAGGGAATGGATGTGGTTGCCATTGGCTCCTACTACCACACCTACCCGGTGGTTGTCGCCGTCCCAGAAGAATCCGACATTGACTCCATTGACGACCTGCGCGGACACAGTATCGGTATCCCCGGCGAATTCGGTTCCAACTGGCTGGGCCTGCTCGCAATCCTGAACAACGCTGGGTTGAGCACGCAGGATGTCAACGTCGTGTCGATCGGCTTCACGCAGCAGGCTGCCCTGGCGGCTGGCCAGGTCGACGCAGTCGTCGTCTTCACGAACAACGAGATGGTCCGTTTCGGGCTCGATGGTATGAAGGTGCGCGCCCTTGACGTCGACCAAGACGCTTTACCGTTGGTGTCCGCCACGCTGGTGAGCACCCGCGAATGGGTTGACGCACATCCTGATGCGGCGCGTGCCATCGTGGACGGTACGACGCAGGGGATTGAGCGAGCGGCCGATAATCCTCAGCACGCTTTGGAGGTGACGAAGAAATACGATGACACGCTGAACGATCCGGCATCGTTCGAGGGTGCCCGAGCAGTACTCGAAGCCACGATCAAGCTGATGACGACAGGGAACGGAGCCGCCAGCGGCAAGCAGGATCTCGACAGATGGAACAAGATGGGACAATTCCTGTATGACACTGCAGGTGTGCTCACGCAGGCTCCCGATGTTGACGCCGCGGTGACGAACGAGTTCGCAAGCCGCTGATTGCTCGAGTAATGTGATCGTGTGACTACATTTGATGAACTGTTTGCAGAACTGACCGAGAAGGCCCAGACACGTCCTGAGGGATCTGGAACGGTCGCTGAACTTGACCGCGGCGTCCACGCCATCGGCAAAAAGGTCGTCGAGGAAGCGGCTGAAGTGTGGATGGCAGCCGAATATGAAACCGACGACGACCTGGCGCTCGAAATCTCTCAGCTGCTCTATCATGCTCAGGTCATGATGATCAAGAAGGGCTTGACGCTCGAAGACGTCTACAAGCACCTGTAAGCTCACAGCACCGCACCTGCGAAGGACTCACCATGCTACGAATTGCCGTGCCCAACAAGGGCTCACTGTCCGAACCTGCTATCACGATGCTCACCGAGGCGGGCTATCAGCTGCACCGCCGCGGCCGTGAACTGGTGATCAGCGACCACGCGAACGATGTCGAGTTTTTCTTCTTGCGTCCGCGCGATATTGCGGTCCACGTTGGTCATGGCACGATTCACGTCGGTATCACCGGGCGTGACTTGCTGCGCGATTCGCCTTCGGGCGCGGTGGAGCATCGGGCGCTCGGATTTGCCCGTTCAACCTTCCGCTTCGCGGGACCAGCCGGTGAGTTCACGTCACTGGAGGACATACAAGGGCGCCGCATTGCGACCTCTTATGACAAACTCGTGCGAGATTACTTGAATGAGGCCGGTATCGATGCCGAAGTTGTCCACCTTGACGGTGCAGTGGAATCCTCAGTTCGTCTGGGCGTTGCCGACCTGATCGCGGATGTCGTCGAAACAGGTGGTACGCTTCGCGCAGCCGGCCTGGAAGTGTTCGGTGACCCTCTGATGCAATCGGAGGCCCTGCTGATTGCCCGTGAGGACATGCGGGATAACGCAGCGCTTGCGACGCTCGACCGACGCCTGGAAGGCGTCCTGGTTGCACGCTCGTATGTCTTGGTCGACTACAACGTGCGTGAGCGCGACCTGAACGCCGCGATTGCGATTACGCCGGGCCTGAATTCCCCAACCATTTCGCCCCTGATGAATACCGAGTGGCTCGCCGTGCGCGTCATGGTAAAGGCAGAGAACATCAACTCGGTGATGGACCGTCTCTACGCGGAGGGCGCGCGCGCCATCATCGTGACCAAACTGGCTGCTTCACGTATCTGAACAGCGTCGATCCGGCCACGGCAGGGGCCCGAGGGTGCCCATATTGGTGTGCCCGGGCAGCCCGCCGATCTGATAGGGAACCATATGGTTCAGATCGCAGCGCCCCGCGGGGTGTTCGAATGAGGATATCGTTCATACGGTTCACGCGCGCCCCGCACCCTGCACACGCCATCCGCCACGTCATGTCGGCGCGACTCAATCCGCTAGGCTGAAACAGTGAGTATGTCATCAACGAACGTCCGTGTTCTCAACACGTTCTTTGAGTTACTCACGTCCGATGTGGGGCGCACACGCGATCAGATCTGGAGGCTGGAAGGCTATCGAAATCTGTCAGAAGAAGCCTTCAGTTCCGCCTTCCAACGCGACAAGGACGCTCTTCGTGACATTGGCATCATCATGACCGTCACGCCCGGCCGTCACGGAGAGCGATATGCGATTTCGCCGGACTCATTTGCTGACCGTCGCGCCACGTTCGACGCAGTGGACGGCGCGCTGATCAACATGGCGTTGGGCGCGTGGAACGAGCAGGATGGAGCCGAGCGCGGCGCAATGCTGACCACGAAACTGCGTGCCCTCAGCGATGGTGCAGAAAAACCGTGTGCACCGCTCAGCGTCGGATTATCGGGCGCTCACATGATCGTCGATATTCTCACCGCGATCCGCAACCGCCAACCGATCACATTCATGTACGAATCCACCCGCGTTTCAGAGCGCGCAATCGAACCGTGGCGCATCATCATGCGAGGACGCGGCCTGTACGTGTGGGGATTGGATTTGGATTGCGACGAACCACGGCTCTTCCGTACCTCCCGCATAACGTCAGGCGTCACGCTGCTGGGAGAACCCGGAGACGCCGGCCCTATCCCGGACAATGTGGGCGACCCATTCGAACGCCTCATGGTTTCGCCCACCCTGGCAATTCAAGACGGACAGGCGCAGGCAGTGCGAGATATGTGCCGTGCCGAGGGCGCCCGCAGCTGCGAGGGCGAGGTGAGTGTTGCTGACGGATGGATGCTGTATCGCGGACAGGCCGCCGAACGCAGCGAATGGATAAGCGCGATCCTCGCACACGTTTCACACGTAGTGGTGCGTTCACCTGAATGGCTGCGCGAAGCGATCATGACGCGACTGGACGCCGCTGCTGGCTGGGGGTGTGACGATGCCTGAACGCACAGAAGTAGCCGCCGCGCGTTTGCTGTCACTGGTCGCCTGGATCGGTGATCATCCTGGATCCTTGGTCAACGACATTGCCGAGCACTTTGGTCGCACACGCAAGCAGGTCCAACGCGACATCGAAGTGCTGGGCAGTGTGCGCGACTCCCTGCCGGGGGCCTCGCTGGAAATTGACTGGGATCTGTACGCGCGTGAAGAACGCGTCGCCATGCATTCGACGCTCGGCGCAGACGTCCCGCCCAGGCTGACCGAAGAGGAAGCAGCACTGATCATTGTGGGGTTGCAGGTCCTCACACCGATCCTGGGTCCTGACCTGCACGATCACGTCATGCACACGGCGCTGGCGGTGACACGTGGCGCGCAGACCTTTGAAGAATCCCTGGTCTATTCGCCCTCCGGAAGCGACCAGGCCCGAATCGATGACATTTTGAGCGCGCTGTCTGCCCAAGTAGCGGTGAGATTCACCTACCCGCATGACGACCATGACCGCGAGCGCGCCATTGACCCGTGGAACATCAAGCGTTTCGAAACCGGCTGGACAGTGACCGGCTGGGATCACGACGCTGCAGCTGAGCGGACATTTCGGATAGACCGTATGCGCGATATCAGGGTCAGCGATCAGCCGGTGACACACCCTGCAGCAGCGGATGGGTCCCCCTCGGCAATGGTGCGTATGACGTGTACGAGCGAGGCACGATGGATTCTTGACGCCGTGCCGCTGAGCGTCGTGAGTGACTCGGGCAGCGAATTCAGTGTCGATGTGCCAGTGTGGGACGAGGAATGGGTGACTCACTTCCTGATCGACATTGCCCCACATGTTGTGCAGGTTGTGCCCTCCGAATGGAAAGAACGTGCTGCGCGCGTGGCGCGCCGGGCCCGCAACGTGTGGGCGATGGGGAAGTAGGGGAGTAAGCGAGCATGTCACCGAAAAGACGCTGCCGCGTCCGCGAGGAAGGCGAACCAACCCGCGAAATGGATCAGATGAGTCCGGCTGAACGCTTCGAGGCTGCCAAGGCTCAGCGCGCCGTCGATTCGAGTGCGCGCAGTGCATTCGCCGACTCGCTTGGGTTTTCGCTTGATGATTTTCAGTGGGAAGCGCTTGAAGCTGTTGAGGGTGGCGAGTCTGTGCTGGTGGCCGCGCCGACCGGAGCAGGAAAGACTGTTGTCGGCGAATTCGCCACCTATCTGGCTGTTGAGCGTGGAACCCGCGCGTTTTACACCACCCCGATCAAAGCCCTGTCCAACCAGAAGTTCATGGATTTCCAAAAGCGGTTCGGGGCAGAATCGGTGGGTCTGCTCACCGGTGATACGTCCATCAATCCGGGTGCTCCAGTGGTCGTGATGACCACTGAGGTTCTACGGAACATGATTTATGCGGGTGCGCCGCTCGATGATCTGACGCACGTAGTCATGGACGAGGTTCACTACCTGGCTGACCGTTTCCGCGGCCCGGTGTGGGAAGAAGTGATGATCCACCTGCCGCAGCGTGTCAGTGTGATTGCGCTGTCGGCCACGGTGTCGAATGCCGAAGAGTTCGGCGCGTGGATGCAGCAGGTGCGTGGCACATGTCGCGTGATCGTCTCCGAAAAACGCCCTGTTCCCCTGTACCAGCACATGATTGCCAATTCGCACCTGTTTGATCTGTACGCGCCGGGGTCGAGCCGCCGGGCGGGTGTGAATCCGCAGCTCAGGTATGAAATTGCCCGCAGCTCGCAACCGGGTAGTGGCCGAGGTTTGCAGCATAATCGACGAGGCAGGCTGCAGCGCCGCGAAAGTCGAGCCGGCGTGCTGATGACACTGCAGCGGGCCCACCTGCTGCCGGCAATTGTGTTCATCTTTTCTCGGGCTGCGTGTGACGATGCGGTACAGCAGGTAGCTGCCTCACCGTTGGTGCTGACAACTCCGGAAGAAGCGCGCCAGATCAGGGATGCGGTCGATGAGGCAATGGAGCAGATTCCTGTCACTGACCATGTCGTGCTGGGGCTGCATCGATGGGCGAGCGCTCTGGAGCGAGGGATAGCGGCTCACCATGCCGGAATGCTTCCCGTCATGAAGGAGACGGTGGAACGGTTATTTACTCGCGGTTTAATTAAAGCGGTCTATGCCACCGAGACGCTGGCGCTGGGAATCAACATGCCCGCCCGGACAGTTGTCATCGAATCCTTGCAGAAGTGGAACGGCGTTGCGCACGTTCAACTGTCGGCGGGGGAGTACACGCAGTTGACGGGACGTGCCGGCAGGCGCGGCATTGACCGTGAGGGCCACGCAGTGGTGCTTTACCAGGGACGCGTTGAGCCTGAAGAGGTTGCATCGCTCGCGTCGAAACGAACCTACCCGCTGATCAGTGCCTTCAGACCAACGTACAACATGGTGGTGAACCTGCTGGCACGGTCCTCTCGCGCGTCGACGCGCGAAGTGCTCGAGTCCTCATTCGCCCAGTTCCAGGCCGACCGCGGAGTCGTCGAATTTGCGCGCGAAGCTGCGCGGGTGAAGAAACATATGGATGAGGTCGCCTCGCACGTCAAGTGTGAATACGGCGATGCCCTGGAGTACTTCCAGTTGCGTGAAGAGCTGTCCGGTTTGGAGAAATCCTCGGCGAGGGCGCGGTCGGCAGTAGTGCGGCAGGACATGGAAAAGGATCTGCGCCGGGCGCGCCGCGGAGATATCGTCGCCTACCAGCCCGGGCGAGCGACCCGCTATGGGGTGGTGATCCGGCCTGCCGACGAGGGGCGAGCACCGCGAATCGACGTAATCGGCACGGATATGAAGATTCACGATGTGATTATTTCGCAGAAAATGCGTGCCTTTGCCGTGGTTGGAAGTATGAAAATCCCGATGGGACGTGACCTGCGCAAACGTGTGGTGCGCGAGAAGGTGGCCGGCGAAATTCGCCGCCGTGTACGCTCAGGCGCACTGGATGCACCGCGTCGGTCAGCCCACCGTGACGATCCCACTATTGCATATATGAGAGACGAAATTCGTCACCATCCGGTTCACCGTTGCCCGCAGCGCGAGTCGCATGCAGCGATGGGGCATGAATGGGCACGTGCTCGCAAGGAGTACCTGCGAACGGTTGAACGTATCAATGAGCGCACCGACACGGTCGCGAAGGAGTTTGACCGTGTGTGTGCGGTGCTCGAATCCCTCGGCTTCCTTGACGGCGACCGTGTGACAACGGCGGGACAACAGCTGCGACGCGTGTTTGGTGAGCGGGATCTGTTGGTCGTTCACGCCGTGCGATGTGGGGCGTGGGACGACCTAGATCCGGCTGAATTGGCAGCGGTGGTCTCCACCTGCGTGTATGAGGCGCGTGCGGAAAACAATCCCGACACGTCAATTCCTGGTGGCGCCAATTCAGCGATCGCTCGTGCACTGGATGCAACGTGGCGTGCCAGCCAGGAGATCCAGCAGGCAGAAACGTCTGCGGGAGCTACACCCACTCCTCCGCCGGATATCTCGCTGGTCGGTGCTATGCATGCGTGGGCGCACGGTGCGTCGCTGACCACTGCACTGCAAGTAGCTGACCTGTCGGGCGGCGATTTTGTGCGCTGGGTGCGACAGGTGATGGATCTGCTCGACCAGCTCTCGCACGTTGATCAGGGTGGCCTGGCCACACGCGCCCGGGACGCTCGACGGATGCTCGTACATGGAGTGGTGGAATGGTCGACCGTTTGAAACTGAAACTTCCCCCGCGGCGCAGATGGCTGGATTATCCGTGTGCCGCGATCAGCGGCGTATGTCTGTGGGCGGCATTCCCGGATGTGGGATGGTGGCCGCTTTTCGTCATCGGGCTGGCATTTCTAGTCGCCCTCGTCGATCGGTCGTCGACTGGACGAGGCATGTGGTACGCAACGTTGGTCGGCGCGCTTTTCTGGCTACCGCACATCCACTGGTCATCCATCGCAACAGGCGGCTGGTTGCCGTGGGTGACACTGTCAGCCACGCAGATCATTGCATTGTGCATCTGGGCGTGGTGCGCTGCGATCAGCAGGGCACTGGTGTGGGTGCGCACCTGGTGGGGACAGACATTGTCGTGGGCCGTTCTGTGGGTCGCGGTCGAACAGCTGCGTTCAACCGTGCCATTTGGCGGTTTCCCGTGGGGCAAGACGGCGTATGCGATGGTCGATGCTCCGTGGGGAAAGCTCGCGCCGTGGGGTGGGGAAGTGCTGGTCAGTGCAGTCACTATGATGCTCGCAGTGCTGCTGCGGCGCACATTTTCGCTCCTGAGAACGCGCTCGGATGAGCACTGGTGGAACAGACCGTTGATGCTGGTGCTGGCGGCTGCGCTGGCGTGCCTGCCGCTGGCGATCACACTACCGAATGCGCAGGAAGCCGGATCGATTCGCGTGGGTGTCGTCCAGGGCAACGTTGAAATCCCGGGCAATGCGACGTACAGCGTGCCGCTGAAAGTTACTGGCAATCACACGCGCGAAACGCTGCGAATGGCCGAGGAAGGCGACGCGGTGGATGTGGCTGTGTGGGGTGAGACGGCAGCCGATCGCGATCCTCGTGCCAATTCAGGCGTAGCGAACCTGGTCGATGAAGCAGTCGATGCGCTCGGCGTTCCGATTCTGGTCGGCTTCAACGGGTATGACAGTCAGGACAATACGCGCACGAATCTGGTTGGCTGGTGGTACCCGGATTCGGGTCTGAGCGATCAGCTTTACGGTAAGCAGCACCCCGTGCCGTTTGGTGAATACATTCCGTGGCGCTCCTTTATTTCAAAACTGGCTACCGAGGCAGCTCAGGTCAACGTCGACATGGTTGCGGTCGATAATCCGAGCCTGCTGTCCGTGACGCTCAACGATGGGCGCGAGGTGCCTTTCGTGATGGGAATCTGCTTCGAGGTGGCTTATGAGGATCTGATTCGAGACGGTGTGGATCGAGGCGGTCAGATCATTGCCATTCCAACGAATAACTACCATTTTCGGTATTCAGCTGAGTCCACTCAGCAGGCTCAGATGCTGCGTTTTCGAGCAATGGAGTACGGCCGATCGGGAATCCAGGCCTCCACCAATGGTGTCTCGATGATTGTGCGCCCTGATGGCACGATCGTGCGCCAGACAGTGAAACAGACTGCAGATCACATGGTGGCGCAGCTGCCGTTGCGTACATCACTGACGTGGGCAGCCAGACTCGGCATAATTCCGTCAGTCGGAATAATGTGTGGAGGGGGAGTTGTCACCATCTGCGCCGTGGTGCGCGCACTCATCAGCGTGCGGCGACGTTAATTCTTTCGGTAGGCGCCTTCTGGACGCAAACGGCCCGAGCGCAGCAGTTCGAGCTGCTCGTTCAGGACAACGTCGAGTTCTTCAAGGGATCGGCGCTCGCGCAGCATATCCCAGTGCGTGCGAACCGGTTTGGCTGGTTTCTGTTCTTCCTCTTCGCCTTCTTCGCCGATAATTTCAGCGGTGGCGCCGCATTTGCATTCCCACGTCGCCGGAGGATTCGCTTCGGTGGAAAATGGAATCTGGAATTTATGGCCGTTGGAGCACAGGTATGTTGCAGTCGCTCGGTCGGCGAAGATGACACCTTCTTCTGATTCCATCGATTTTGCACCAATTTGCATACCGCGAAGGGCGCGATCAGCCATGAATCCTCCTAAATGCGTGCGAGCTCGAATATTGTAACTGATAGAGGTTCGCACGCTCCACCACAATCCGATAATGTACATTATGTCAGATTTGGGAAGTCGTGAAATCCCCTCTCACTTGGCGAAAGGAAATCTTCATGCCTGAGGTCAGCAGCTCGGTCCACGCTCAACGTCAGCGCACGCGAGGGACAACCCAGCCGCGCGGTCTGTCACTGCGTCCCTACTTTAAATCCGACGCGCCCGCGCTTGTTGTGGTCTTTGGCGTGGTGTGCGCGCTGACGATCGCTGTGACACGCGCCTACCTTGCTCTGACTGGTTATCCCCAAGTTGGCGGCGAAGTGTTTCACATTGCTCATGCGATCTGGGGCGGCTTGCTGCTCATTATTGGCTTGATCGGCGCGATGGTATTGACGAATTCCTGGGCGTCCTGGGCAGGTGCGATCCTCGGTGGCGTCGGTGCCGGATTATTCGTGGATGAGGTCGGCAAATTCATCACACAAGATAATGACTACTTCTTTCCTCTTGCCGCAACCATTATTTACGTTTTCTTGGTGTTGCTAGCTGGTGGGGCGCTTGCTCTCCAACGACTAAGCCGCAGTACTGCCGCCGCGCACCTGCACCTGGCCCTCGACATTGCCGAACAGAGTGTGGATCGCACCCTTCCGGCTATGCGCCGCGCTCAGATGGCACAACACCTGGACAAAGCCCGAAACCTCAACCCCTCTCCTTCACAGCACCTGCTCATCGACGTGCTCAGTGACTTGGCAGATGATCTGCCCGGAGATGGATCTGACGCCGGCACACGCCTGACACGCTGGGTTAGAAACGTTCCCACGTCTCGCTTCCAGAGCGTCGCAGCCGTTTTGCTCTTCATTCAGGCGGTCGGAGACGTCGCACGCGCCGTGACTGCCCTCGTGTCGTACGCATCGGGACATGCCATGCTCGACCAGGTCGTTCCCGATGTGACACAAGACGGCTGGACGGGCACATTGTCAATCGCAGCTGTCATCGGCGGCGTTATCGCGGGTGCGCTTGCCGTGGTTGCAGGAGTCATGATGCTCCCGAAGCGCTCCTCCATCAAGATTCCATTCGGCATCGCCTTCGCGGCGGTAGGCATTGACCTCGTTGTGGTCAACTCGCTTGCCTCCTACACCAACCAATTCTTCATCCTGGCGATCGCCGCCTACCTATCGGTGTCAATGTCGGTGATCATCATGTGGCGTCGCTCGAATTCTGCCGATCGACTACTACAGTAGGAAATATGAGACTTGGAGTAGATTTCGGTACGACACGCACCACTGTTGCGGCAGCTGATCGAGGCAACTACCCTATTGTAGCTTTCAGTGACGCCGACGACGACGTGTGTGAATACATCCCCTCCCTCATGGCGCTTGACGGTGACCATCGCGTCTACGGCTTCGACGCGGTAGAACTGGCGCGCCAGGGTGCTCCGCATCTGCGCTCCTTCAAACGCCTGATCTCCGATCCAGCTGTCACGAGCGAAACAACGGTGCGAGTTGACCGCCGCGACATCAACGTCCTCACGCTCCTGACCGAGTTCCTCACCTACGTGGCCCACGAAATTCGCACGAACTCGTCAGTGAGTCAGATCCCAGACGAAGAACCACTGGAAGCCGTCATCGGTATTCCCGCCCACGCCTACTCGGCACAACGTTTCCTGACGCTGGAAGCATTCCGGGCAGCCGGCTTCACCACTCTTGCCATGATCAACGAGCCGTCAGCAGCAGGCTTCGAATACACCAGTCGACATCGCGCTTCGCTATCGACCAACCGGCAACAGATCCTCGTATATGACCTCGGTGGCGGAACCTTCGACGCCTCACTGGTCAGCGTGGAAGGAACCTCTCACGAGATCCTCGGATCACACGGCAATAACCTGCTCGGCGGGGACGACTTTGATCAAGTACTCGCCCAGTGCGCACTGGCCGCAGCCGGCGCAACCTCTGCCGATCTGTGCGACTCCGATATGGACGACCTGCTCGAACAGGCACGCGACGCAAAGGAAGCACTGACACCTCAGACCAGGCGAATCTCATTGACGGTGGGCGCACGCGATGTCACAGTGCCGGTCGCGGACTTCTATGCTCACTGCATCGACCTGATCGATTCCACCGTCGAAACAATGAAGCCGCTGCTCGCCATTGATTCAGAAGGCGGAGAGGAACTGGGACCCCACGTTGCGGGATTGTACGTCGTGGGTGGTGGGTCCCAACTGCCGCACGTCCTGCGCGAACTGCGACGCCGCTTCGGGCGACGTGTCCACCGCTCCCCTCACACCGCAGCATCAACCGCGATCGGCCTGGCCATCGCAGCTGATCCCGAGTCCGGCTTCACCCTGCGTGAACAGCTTTCACGTGGAGTCGGCGTATTCCGCGAAATGCAGTCAGGGCAGATGGTGTCGTTTGATCCTCTGCTGGATGCTCACCTGAGAGTCTCCACACAGGACTCCGTCAGCGTCACGCGTCGCTACCGTGCCGCTCACAATATCGGGTGGTTCCGCTTCGTTGAATACACTGCAACCGACGACCAAGGCGTGCCGCGAGGCGACGTCTTGCCGTATGGCGAGCTGATTTTCCCCTTCGCCCGCGAACTGCAGGATATGGGCGACGCCCTCGACCCCCATGCCGTGAGTGTGCGCCGCACGGAGGACGGACCCTTAATCGAAGAAAAGTACACGGTGGATCGGCACGGTATCGTTCACGTCGCCATCACCGACTGCGACACGGGTTACACTGTCTCGCAATCACTGGGAAGTAAATAACACTGCAGGAGCTCCTCAAACGTTAGACAATGTAATGTGTCTACTTTTCTGCGTCAGTTAGGTGCCGCCTGCGCGCGCCACGGGATCCGCACGCTCCTCGTGTGGATTGCCGTCCTGCTGATTGGCGGAATCGGGGTGTGGCAGGCAGGCCCGCAACTGTCCAATGATTTCAAGATTCCCGGCACAGAGGCCCAAGACGGCCTCGACATTATTTCGGAACGATTCCCCGAACTGGCCGGACTGACCGCACAGGTCATCGTGGAATCTCCTGATGACTACCCCATCGAGACACACCGCGACCAGGTGCAGCGCGTCGTCGATCAGTTGAGCGCCGTCCCTCACGTCACTCAGGCAGCCGACCCGTGGTCAGAATTGCTGCGCACTCCCACAATCAGTACGGACGGACGATTCGCCCTGATCAACGTCCAACTTGACCTGGCGCTCGGGCAAGATGACGACGGCGCACTGGACACTATCGAAACGGTCGCTGCCGACAGCACAAAGGCCGGGATGCCGGCATCGGTCGGAGGCCAGATCTACCAGATAACATCAGTGCCCCTCTCCCCTCTTGAACTGGTTGGTGTGGCCATTGCGCTCATCATCCTTGCGATCACCTTCCGCGCACTGCTGCCTGCAGTCCTGCCCGTGATCACCGGACTGCTCGGCGTGAGCATCGCGATGACAGGTGTACTCATTGTTGCGCAGTGGGTGGACATTTCCACCACTACTCCCACGCTGGCGATCATGATCGGTCTGGCGGTCGGCATTGACTACTGTCTTTTTATCGTCTCCCGCCATCGTTCCCAGCTGGCTCACGGCTGGAACGTCGTTGATTCCATTGCGATGGCCAATGCGACATCAGGTGGTGCCGTAATCTTCGCCGCCATCACCGTTGTGATCGCACTATGCGGTCTGATCGTCTCCGGCATCCCCTTCCTGGCAGTGATGGGTCTATGTGCCGCGGCCGCTGTGGCCGTGTCCGCTGTGATTGCGGTGACGGCCATCCCGGCTCTGATGGGTTTGATGGGTGAGCGACTGCGCCCACGCCACGCACGCGCATCGCGGCGCTCCGGTCAGGAAGAGACTCGCAGACATGCAGCGAAGCACTCGAAGCAGAGTGCTTCCCAATGGTGGGTATCAGTGATCACTGCCCGCCCGTGGATCACGATCGGTGTCGTCCTGGTTTTCCTGTCCGCCGTCGTCATTCCTGCCAAAGATCTGCGCCTGTCCCTTCCCGACAATGGAACCGAGCCGGTGGGCACTCCCGCACGGGACACATACGAGCTGGTGGCGAACGAATTCGGAGACGGAGCCAACGCTCCCCTGCTGATCATCGGTGGCATCATCCAGTCTGAGGACCCGCTCGGTCTGGTCGATGAACTTGCCGACCGGGTTGAACAGGTTGATGGCATCAGGTCAATTCAGATAGCCACCCCGAACAGGAACGCTGACCTTGCTGCCGTCATTGCGATCCCCGAGGCCGCGTCGAACGATCCTGCAACCGAAAAAGCACTGGAGAACCTGCGCGAAGCTGCCGACACGTGGGAGCGTGAACTGGGCGTCGAGGATATTCATGTGACCGGCATGGTTGCCGCCAGAATGGATGTGACCGCTCGCCTGACGGATGCGCTGGTGCCGTTTGCCTCACTGGTGGTGGGGCTGGCGTTGATTGTGCTGACAGTAGTCTTCAGGTCACTGTGGGTGCCGCTGACCGCAACGATCGGATACCTCCTGTCGATCGGCGCAGCATTCGGCGTTACGTCCATGATCTTTTCGTGGGGATGGTTCACCGGACCGCTGCGCATCTCCAATACCGGGCCGGTCATCTGCTTCATGCCGATCATGGCGTTGGGTGTGCTCTTCGGCCTGGCGATGGACTACCAGGTCTTCCTCGTCACCCGCATGCGCGAATACTGGACTCACGGCGAGGATGCACGGCAGGCAGTCAAGAAGGGATTCGCCTCTTCCGCACCTGTTGTGGTGGCTGCAGCGCTGATCATGGTGTCGGTTTTCCTCGGATTCATTCCCTCAGGTTCGTTCTACGTCCAGCCCATCGCACTGGCGCTGGCGGTTGGCGTTGCTATTGACGCATTCATCGTGCGCATGACGCTCATTCCAGCGGTCATGATGGTGCTTGGTAAGCGAGCCTGGTGTTTTCCGCGCGCACTGGACCGGGTGGTGCCTCACGTCGACGTCGAGGGCGTCGCTATGGATCACCTCAGCGATCACATGGAGTGGAAACGTGTCAACGGACCGGCAATCTTGCGCATGGAAGATGTCCGCATTGACGAGGGTGGCCAGACCGTGGCCTCGTGCGATGAGCTGATTGTCTGGCCCGGTGAGGTCATCCAACTGGACGGGCCACCCAGCCAGGTGCGCACACTCATGTGCGCGGCTGCGGGCCTTATCCGCGCTGACCAGGGAATTATCGTGGTGCGCGATAACGACGCGCGCGATCGATCCAGCTGGATGCGCGCTAACATTCCGATCATGTTGCGAGCCTCATGGGCCCACATGATTGCGTCGGATGCTAAAGAGTCGGACAAGAACCTGGTACTCGTGGACTGCCCGGTAACCGAACAGGTGCGAGACCAGCTCATCAGTGCGACAGTGGAACAAGAAGGTGCACTGATTGTGGGACCTCAGGCCGGCAACAGTGGCTTTGTGATCACACGGACCGTCAAGATTGGAGGCGACGCATAAATGCGATTACGAGATGCACGCCTATTGCTGGTCGCCGTCATCGTACCGATCTTGCTCGCCGCGTTGTCCATGTGGTCAATCGGTGGGAACAGTACAGGCTCGGACATTACACGCCTGAAAGCGGCGATCGTAAACCTGGACAAGGGCGCGGAAATGACGCTGCCCGACGGCTCAACCCAATTTGTCCCTTTCGGACGCCAACTGTCCGCCGAACTGCTCAAACCGCACGATGGAACCGCAACGTTCCAATGGGAGCTGATGCAGGTCAACAGTGCGCACGACGCAATTAAGAACGGTGACGTTGCTGCAATCGTGACCATTCCGGAAAACTTCTCGACAGCGGTGGCAACGATCGGGCAAACTGACGCAAATCCCGGCATTGTCTCACTGACCAGCTCTGATGCGACTGCACCTATGATGAACGAACTGGCCCATGCGGTGACGGAAGCCGCCGCGCGATCCTTGGGCCAGACGCTGGGCACGCAGGTTCTCAACGGTGTCTATCTGGGATTCGACCAGCTGAAAGACCAGCTGGGAGCAGCTGCAAACGGAGCCAGGCAACTCGATTCCGGTATCGGGTCCTTGGGACAGGGTGCCCATCAGCTGGCCGACGGTGTCCACCAGAGCACGGATGGCACCTATGAACTTGCCGGAGGACTTGCCCAACTTGCCGACGGCACGGCAGCACTGGAGAGCGGTGTGGCAGGATTTTCGGGCGGTATCGGACAGCTCCATGCCGGTGCGGAACAACTGTCAGGCGGCATCCACCAGATGCGCGACGGAATCGCCGGATCAGCCTCCTCCCCCGGTCTGACCGGCGGCGTCGACCAGCTGGCGGACGGCATCCTGGGAAACGGTACGACGCCGGGGCTGGCCAGTGGCTCACTCCAGCTGGCAGAAGGAACCGAACAGCTGGCCGACGGTATCGCGCGACTTGACAACGGGTTGGACACGATCCGTGCCCTCATTCCCGAGGATTTCGATCCTGCTGACCTGCCAACGATCACCATCGATCTTCAGCAAATTGTCGATGTGATGAAACAGGTGGCTCGGGATGCGCGCGATGTGCTCAGCAGGCTTGAACCAATCATGACCGATCAGGATGTCATTAACGAGCTACGTAGCTCGCTGCTCGGCCTTATCGATCGATGCCCCGCTGAAACGTTCCCACAATACTGTGCCGATATGAAGGAGTTTGGGCAGTTGATTGTGCCTTTCATTGATGGCCTGCCCACGGTTGCAACCGATTCCCTCGCTGCCCTCGACGATTTCCTGGCGAAGATTTCCAGTGACGAATTCGCGGACGGCCTTGCCGACGCGCAACATTTCGTTGACCACTACAACGAGTACATCGCCCAGATTGTCGGTCCGGATGGTTTACTCGCAGGGGTGAGCCAACTGGCCACAGGATCCCAACAGCTTGCCAGTGCAGCGCGTCAAATGGCGGATGGCATCAATGGAACAGACTCGACGATAGGCCTCGTTCAGGGCGTCACACAGCTACAGAACGGGGTGCATCAGCTCCAGGACGGATTTGACGGCACAGAAGGCCAGCCTGGACTCGTCACCGGAGCCGATCGCCTAGCCGACGGCTTGGCACAATTGTCGGCTGGAGTGGGCCGCTTCTCGGGTGGCATTAGCCAGCTCAACGAGGGAGCCCAGGGAGCGGCTGACGGCTCCAGCCAACTGGCAGACGGACTCGGACAGCTCGGAAACGGAGCCGATCAGCTTTCCACAGGCATCGACCAGCTACGCGACGGATCGTCCCAGCTCGCGGATGGCCTGGACGAGGGCGTCTCGCAAATCCCCGTCTATTCAGATGCGGAACGCACTCGGATTGTGTCCATGGCGATGCGTCCGGTGCAAACAGAGCAGGATGCCACGATGCAGAGCACCATCGGAACAGCTTTCCCGTTTACCGCTGCAGTCCTGATCTGGATCAGTGCGTTTGGTGCATTCTTGATGATGCCGGGCCTTCGCGGTCGCGTCTTGGCTCGTCCAGTCGGTGCAGTTCGGGCGGTCATTGATTCGCTGCGCGCCCCGTCCGGCGTAGTGGCAATCTCCGTGCTGGGCGTGATCTGTGTAGCGCTGCTGTTCAAGGTCTCCCCTGTCAGTCTCGCTGGTACAGGTGCACTGATCATAGTCGGCGCAATTGTGGCAGTCCTGGTCCACCAGATGCTATTGGCAGTGTGCGGTGCCCGGATCGGGCGTGTCGTCTCGCTCCTGTTCTTCACGTTGCAGGTCGTTGCCCTCATCGGGCTGATGCCCTACCAGGATTCACCTGACGCCTTATCTACAATGAACGCGCTGCTGCCGTTGGGAGAACTTGCCGGAGGCCTGCAGACCAGCGTTCTGGGTGTGGGATCCTCGTGGGTGCCCCCGCTCCTGTCGCTGATCGGATGGGGCCTGGTGAGCTTCATTGGTTCGGCGGTGGCGGTTACGCAGCGCCGAACGCTCTCGCCCGAGAAGGTTCGCGAAGCGTTGAACGTTGTTCCGATGTGAACTTAGGAAACGGAACGGTGCCTGCGGCGACGGCGTTCAGCTAGATCGTCAATAACCGTGTCATCTTCGTCGCGCCGCTCGACTGGCAGTTCAGCCAGGGAGCCTTCAACTTCGCGCCACACGCGCCCCACTGCGATACCGAACACGCCCTGTCCGCCTTGGAGCAAGTCAATCACCTCATCGGATGACGTGCATTCATACACGGATGCGCCGTCACTCATCAGCGTGATCGACGCGAGGTCATCGATTCCACGGTTACCGAGCTGCGTGACTGCCTGGCGGACTTGCTGGAGTGACACGCCGGCGTCAAGAAGCTTCCTGACGACTTTCAGGACGAGGATGTCGCGAAATGAGTACAAGCGCTGTGAACCGGATCCATGCGCAGCGCGCACCGACGGCTGGAGTAACCCTGTGCGAGCCCAGTAGTCGAGCTGACGGTAGGTGATGCCGGCCGCGGAGCACGCAACCGGGCCGCGATAGCCGGTTTCGTCTTCGTTGAGGCCTTCAAGAGGGTCGCCGAAGAGCATGGCCTGTCGTGGTTGTGGGGCTACTGAATCAGCCGGATTCGCGCTCACGTATGCTCCTAGGACTCTTAGCCACTGAATGGGCTCACTGTGTGTACTCTCTAACGCTAATTCCCGAACGGTCGTCGGTCAACAATTCAAACGGCGAGCCTCAAGTTCAACTTGAAGGTGAGTCGCCGTTGAGCCTCGACAATGAAATGCGCAATAGTTCCCGGTGCAGGTCAGCGAGCTTTTCACCAAATTCCATTGAGCGTGCGTGTGCACGCTCACGATCGGTGGCGCGTTGGCGTGACAGCTGTGAGGACACGACTTGATCAATCACATCCGCACTGCGCTCGGCACCTGTGCGCACAGAACGCAAGATCCTCGCATTCATGCCCTCAGCTTCAAGGGCCACCAGCAGGTGCACGACGTGAACCGTGCGAGATGGAAAATAGCCAGCAATGTCTGGAGCGATCAATCCGAGTGCAGTGTAGCGTTCAAGAGTCTCGACAGTGGCGCCTGTCAGATCAGCCAAGTCACGCGTGGAAATCGTTGACTGGTTCGCAGGGACAACTACTTCCCCATCGGAAGCAACAATGCGTGCGCTCGGAGCAGGATCCACGTCATGGCCGGCGTCCAATGCCCGCAGCTCATCGCGAATGGCATTGAGGGGCGAATAGGAATCGCGCTGGCGCCGCAGGATATAGCGCAGTCGCTCACGGTCGGACTCGGAAAACTTTCGGTAACCCGCACTCGTACGGCTCGGACAGATGAGTCCCTGATCCTCCAGAAAACGAATCTTTGACACTGAGACGGTGGGGAACTCTTTTTGCAGAGCTTCTGTGACCTGGCCGATGGCCATTGTCGGCTCTGCACTCAAGCCACGTGGCCACTGTCCCTGTTGTGGATTCTCCTCGAGTGCGTATGCGTGGGCAGTGTTCATGCCTGCTGCGGGGACGGCTGGTAGGTCATGCGGTACTTGCCGATCTGGACTTCATCGCCTTCTTGCAGATGTGCCTCATCGACACGTTCACGATTGACATAAGTGCCGTTCAGGGAGCCTGAATCGCGGACAATGTAGCCACCGTCCTGTGCGATGAACTGGCAATGTTTGCGGGACACAGTCACGTCGTCAAGAAAAATGTCCGACTTGGGTGAGCGTCCGGCGTTAGTTGTGCCTGGATCGAGCAGGAAGCGCGCACCGGAGTTCGGGCCACGCTGAACGATGAGCAGTGCGGAACCGGCAGGAAGGGCCTCGACTGCCTCGCGGTCGCGAGCAGACAACGGCAGCGGTTGAGCAGTTTCCTCTTCTTCCTCCGAGCCTGGCAGGCCGAAGACCGAGGTTGCCGTCGGGTCAAAGTCACTGTGATCTTCCATCATTTCCCTCTTCCGCGAGTACACCGGAATTCAGATGCACCCCAGTGTACGCAAAAAAGGTACGCCGGCGCATTGCTGTTTCATTGATAACAATTATGTCACGCCTCTATTTTTCTGTCGCATATTGAGGGATCGGAGTAGGAGCAACTTCATCGATCACGACTTGCTGGGATTTGATGATCTCCACGTCCGCATTCTTGGAACGCATCTGCCAAGCCGCACCTGCAGAAATCTCCAGTGCAGTGGCAATCGTGTCCGAATCTCCAATCACTTTCCACTGGTAGGGCGAGTGGATCACCTGACCGTTCATGATGATGCCCACATCCGACATGGAAAACCAGGTCTGCGCGTTGGCACGGATACCGTTGATGCTCACAGCTTCAGCTCCGGCGTTGCGCAGTTCCCCAAGGGTCATGACGAACTGGACTGCATTGACACCTCCCTGCGGATCGGTAACGATCATGGTGAGGCCTTCGCCTTCAACAGGGACCGTTCCGGCATTGATGCGTGCCTGCTCGACACTCTTGCGGGCCGCTTCGTCGGCAGCCTGCTGCTGGGAGACAGCATTCTCCAGGTCAGCCAGCTCAGACTCGAGCTCAGCCTTCTCGCCGCGCAGTGTTTCCTCGCGTCCAGACAGCTCATCGAGCAGCACCACCAGGTCTTGCTCGGTCATCTGGTCGAGCGGGTCGGCACGCTGGGCGCGCACCTGAGTTACCAATGCGATACCGAGCATCATGCAGATGACGACAAGAAGAATATGGATCGGCCTCGGACTGGCCAAAAGAGCCTCTCGCAGCCGTGAACCGCGCGATATCTGGGGTTTGTTCGCAGAATTACGTGCCATTGTCGTGCACCTACGCCTTGAAAATAAGACGACGGATGGACGCGGCGTTGGAGAAGATACGGATACCGAGAACGACGACGACAGCGGTCGTCATGGCGGATCCGACGCCGAGCTGCTGTCCTAGGAATACCAACAGACAGGCTACGAGGACATTCCAGAAGAACGACATGATGAAGACACGGTCGGAGAAGACACCTTCGAGCCACGCGCGCCCGGCGCCGAAAAGAGCGTCAAGCCCAGCGACAACGGCAACGGGAAGGAATGGCTGAATCCACACCGGGATCGTGGGATCGACCATGAATCCAATGACGATTCCTGCAATCAGTCCAAGGACAGCAATCATGTTTAGCCTCCAGCACCATCTCGAGTTTCAGCGTAGCGCGTCGAGCGCTGATCAACGCCCTGCATCTCAATGGAGTTTGCGGCCCGTGTCGTGATCTGTATACCTCGAGCTGACTGGGCGGTAGACAGATAATCACCGGTGCCGCCACGAACCAGTGCCACCGACAGATCCGACCCGTCTCCGATGGCATTGATGACGTAGGGAGACTGGATGGCCGTGGTGTTGACCAGGATCGTTGAACCTGCGGTGCGGATGAAGGTGCCCGACCCGATGCGAATGCCGTTGACGTCAATGGCTTCAGCTCCGCCCGCCCACATGGCATTGACCACCATTCGCAAGTCCTGATCGCGCACAACCGCCTGGGGTCGTTCAGTTTTGGAATCTGTGGCGTCGCTGAGGGCAACAGTCAGACCCGGTCCGTGCACGGAGTGAGCCGCACTGGCCATCGCCACGCTTGCCTCCAGTTGCGGTGCAGATGTCGGGGCGATATCGGCAGCTGAGCGCATCGTGGAGGACAGGTCGGACACTTCCTGGCTGAGCGAGTCAACCTGCGTCTGGACGGTTTCGATGCGCGAGGTCAATGAGTTTCGCACTGTCGTATCAGCGGGGGCGCGTAAGTATCGCACTGCGATTCCGGAGGCGATCCCCAGCGCGATCGCCATGATGATGACGAGGACGCGCATTGCCGGGCCGGATCGGCGGGCATTCGGATCGGCTGCGTATGCGTGGTAGGCAGCATCGAGCGGATTGCGAAGAAGCTGGTTGAGCTGCGACATCGATGCGGCAGGGTCCTTTCGGGGCGAGGCAGTGCTCATAGCGTCTCCTCCCAAAGTTCCTGGACGCGTTGAGCACGCTGAACGTCGTCAAAGTTCTCGATTACGAGCCGTCGCAGGGCAGCAGGTGCATCCGTATTGCCCTCCAGCCATTGTTCATATTCATTGACGAGGGTGGCTACCGCATCCGGATCATCGCAGTCGACGTGATGTGGAGCGCCAGCACGCACGAAGCGAATACCCATGCCGATGGAGTGGGTGGCCCAAAAATCAGCGAGGTGCGCGAAGAACTCACGGTCGAGCTCATCGCCCTCCCACGTGGACTCCGCCAGGCCGAAGAGGATCGCTGAGGTTTCCTCGTTGGAAATGTCCCCGGTGAGAACTCGTTTCCATGACTGTTCACGGATAGTGGCTGTGGGCAGAGCAGCCACAGCGCGAGCGTGGAAAATGGTAGTCTCCCCTGTGCGTTCGTTGTCCAGCCACTGGTCGAGGCGAGCGCGGTCGACATCGCCGCGCGCAGCAAGCGCGCGGCGTGCACGCCAGGCAAGTTCGGGACCGATTTCCAGTCCATGAATACTGTGCCGGCCCGCCACGGCTGTGATCGTGCTGGTCGCTGCAGGTGACAAGGGGCACCAGGGTGCTGAGCTGAGCAACGCTCCGAGCCACAGACGCTGGGGGTCCACGGTAGTGGTGTGTGAGAGGATGTCGAGTGCAGTGGCGACGACCTGTTCGTGCAATGCTGCTCGTTGTGAGCGCGGGCAGTAATGCGCGATGGCGTACTGAACACTGGACAGCAGTCTGTCCACAACCGCGTCGTGATCTTCGGTGAGTGCCTGCGTGAGTACTGCGCGAACATAGCGGTCTGCGCGCATGAGCCCATCGCGCACCATATTCCATAGGTTCGCCCACACAACGGCGCGCGTGAGCGGATCAGGGCAGGTTCCGATGTAAGCCAATGCCGTGTCCGCGCTGTGCGCATCAAACCTGCAGATCGCATACGTCAGATCGTGGTCGTTCAACACGATCAAATCGCATTCCCCGCGTGAAAGTGTGTCGTCTGTGATGCGGATACGGGCGGCCTCAGTATGCAGGCTATAGGTGTGGGTGCGCCTCAGGGCTCCCTCGTCAATCGCCCACGTGGATACCTCAAGTGTGTGTGGACGAACGAGGCGGTCCTGGACCAGGTCGAAGCGGGAAAGACGGCCCGAATGGTCGAATTGCACGTCGACGGAGAGCCTGGATGGGCCGCTGGTTTCCAGCCATAGCCTGCTCCACTCAGTCAGATCCTTCCCGGACGTTTCTTCCAGGGCTTTCAGAAGGTCGGTCAGCTTCGTCGCACCGTTGGCGTGGCGGGTGAAGTAGAGTCGTGCACCGGCAAAAAACGCGTCCTCACCAAGGGTGACGAACAGTTGCTTGAGGACGGCTGCACCCTTGGCGTAGGTGATGCCGTCGAAATTGTTCTTGGCTGCCTCCACGTCCGGGATATCTGCAGCGATGGGGTGGGTGGTTGGATACTGGTCCTGCTCGTAGGCCCAGGCTTTGCGGCCAATGGCGAATGACGTCCACTCCCCTGTGTAGGCGGTGGCGTGAGCAGCCGTGTTGGTGCCCTGGTGGTCAGCAAAGGATTCTTTGAGCCACAGGTCATCCCACCATGCGGGCGTGACGAGATCACCGAACCACATGTGGCACATTTCGTGAAGGATCGTGTTGGCACGGAGCTGACGCTGCGCGAATGTGGGGGTGTCGCGCGACAGGAGATGCTCGTTGAACGTGACGCACCCGGGATTCTCCATTGCGCCAAGGTTGTATTCAGGCACGAATACCTGATCGTAGGATCCCCACGGAAATGTCACACCGTAGTGCTGATGATAAAAGTTGAGGCCCTGTCGGGTGACAGTCAGAATATCGTCGTCGTCCATGAAAGGCGCGAGGGCGGCGCGACACATCAGACGCAGCGGGATTGCGACATGTGTGCCGTCGCCGGCTCCACCTTCCCAGGTACCGCCGTCAACTACGGCCCACTGGCCTGCAACAACTGCGGTGATGTAGGAGGACAGAGGTGGTGTGGTGAAAAAGTCGTGCCGAATGAAGGTGCCGGCATCCGTCGGTGTGTCGATGCCGTTGGACGTGACAGTCCATTCTTTCGGCGCGAGGACGTGGAAGGTCCAGCGCGGCTTGATATCGGGCTGATCCATACACGGCCAGGCCCTGCGCGCATCGGTGGGCTCAAACTGTGTGTACAGGTAGATGCGGTGATCTTCAGGATCGAGATAGCGGTGGAGCCCCTCCCCTGTGCGTGAAAAGCTGCAGTGGGCGCGCACGGTGAGCGTGATCGGACGTGATATTGGAAGGTCATCAAGGTCAAGGCGAGATCCGTCATGGTGGAACGCATGCGGAGCGTCATCGACCAGAACCTCGTCCACCGTTCCCACCACGTCAACAAATGTTGAGGGACGGTTGAGCGTCATTGTGAACACAGAGGTGACAGGATAATGTGTCTCGTCAAGATCACCTGCACGCGTCAGATCCACCGTCACGTCAATGTGGGACACTGAGACTGTCTGAGCACGCTGACGTGCCTGGGATCGCGTGAGGTTAAACATGTCTCGATTGTAAGAGCGCGCGCGAGTTGAGGCATTGGGGCGCGCCCGAGTAGTAAAGTGTGCGCCATGACTACCATTAATGAACTGCGTCCTCGCACATCAGCGATTACTTTTCGTGAACTGGTCCGCGACCTCGATGTTCATCAATGGGTGAATGAAGACAAGGCCACCTGTGCCGTCACTGGCGTGACGGTCTCTTCCAGCGACATTGATGCCGGATGGGTGTTCGTGGCAATCCCCGGATACTCCCACCACGGCGCCGAATTTGCCGCAGGTGCGCTTGAGGCTGGCGCGGCCGGCGTCATCACTGATGAGAAAGGTGCGCGGATCCTGCGTGACAGTGGCGCGAGCGTCCCTATTGCAGTTGTCGACGACCCTCGCCAGGCGGCAGCGTTCGTATCTGCACGAGTGGTCGGAAACCCCGATCAGTCACTGACGACCGCAGCAGTGACCGGCACAAACGGAAAGACCACCACAACCTATCTGGTCAGCGCCGCGTTGGGCGCCATACACGATGTTCCTGCGCTGTGCGGCACCGTGGAAACCCGCATCGGTGACATGACGATCTTGGCGACGCGCACCACGAACGAGGCACCGGTCCTGCATCGCTTTCTTGCCTGCGCACAGCAACAAGGCGCTGACAATGCGGTCATCGAAGTGTCCTCTCATGCATTGAGCTTGAATCGTGTTGACGGCATTGTCTTTGACGTCGCCATTTTTACGAATCTGCAGCACGATCACCTGGACTTCTATCACGACATGGAGCACTACTTCCAGGCCAAAGCATCCCTGTTCACGCCCGAGCATGCCCTGCGTGGAATCGTGTGCGTGGACGATGAATGGGGCCAGCGACTGGCACGTGAGGCCACGATCCCGATCACGACTGTTGCGGCCTTGAGCTCGCAACAGGCAGACTGGCACGTCAGTGATATTCATCCGGATCCGCAGACCGCACAAACCGTTTTCTCCCTGACCGATCCGGCGGGGCACACCCACCAGGTTCACAGCCCGGTGCTCGGTGAAGTGAACGTGCAAAACTGCGCTGTGGCAATCGCAGCGGCGACGGCAGTGGGTGCGGATCCAGATCAGGCGGTCACTGCCCTCGAGCGGGCACCGCAGGTTCCTGGGCGTATGGAGAAAATCAATCCGGACTGTGACGATCAGCCGCTCGTGATCGTTGATTACGCGCACACCCCCGAAGCTCTGGAATGGATTCTCAAGGATGCGCGCGAACTGGCTGGCGGCCGCGTCGTCCTGGTCTTTGGCACGGACGGTGACCGGGATGCCTCCAAACGCATACCGCTGGCTGAAGTTGCGGCGAGACACGCGGACGTGTTGTGGGTGACAGATGAGAACCCCCGAACCGAGGACGCGGCGGCAATTCGCGCCGAGCTGATGGAGGGAATCCGCAACGTGCGTCCCGACCTGACCAACGTCACGGAGGTTACAACGTGCCGCCGGGATGCGGTACGGTGCGCGATTCAGGACGCCAGTGCGAATGACATCGTCCTGATCACCGGGAAGGGTGCCGAGTGGTATCAGGAGATAGATCATGTCTATCACCGATACAATGACGTGCCGGTTGCACGCGAAGTGCTGGAATACAGTGAACCCCGCAAGCGAGGATGACAAACGTGAGCGAAGAGCAGGATATTGACACAGGTGAAGCCCGCGCACGCTCGATGCGGTCGTCACTGGACAACTATGAGCTCAGTGAATCCGACTTGCAGATCCTTGACGATCACGAGGGCGACCTGCCCTCCAGCACTGAGATGGACGGCTTACCGGTCCTTGCTGTGATCGGGCGACCCAACGTCGGCAAGTCCACGCTGGTGAACCGCATCCTGGGGCGCCGCGAAGCGGTTGTGCAGGATACGCCGGGTGTCACGCGTGACCGTGTCACCTACCAGGCAGAATGGGCTGGTCGCGAATTCCTCGTCGTTGACACGGGCGGCTGGGAAGTCGACGTGCGCGGACTGGATCGCAATGTGGCCGACCAGGCCGAGGTGGCGATCGACCTGTCAGATGCAGTGCTGCTGGTGGTCGACGCGACGGTGGGAATTACCACCACTGATGAACGTATCGTGGAGTTGCTGCGCCGCAGCGGCAAGCCGGTCATTCTGGCGGCTAACAAGGTGGATTCCGCCATGCAGGAAGCAGACGCTGCCTACCTGTGGGGTTTGGGTATGGGCGAACCATACGCCATCTCCGCTTTGCACGGTCGAGGCACGGGTGACCTGCTGGATCGAGTGCTGGCAGTTCTCCCTGAGCGCTCGGCACGAGCCGGTCAACCACGCGATCCCAACATTCGCCGCGTGGCTCTGGTGGGACGACCGAACGTCGGCAAGTCCTCACTGCTCAATGCGCTCGTTGGACATGAGCGCGTCGTCGTAGACTCAACAGCTGGCACTACGCGTGACCCGGTCGATGAGATCGTCACTTTGGGCGACCGCCAGTGGCAATTTGTGGATACGGCCGGTGTGCGCCGCAAAATGCACCGAACAACGGGAGCTGATTTCTACGCGTCGATCAGAACACAGGCTGCGATTGAAAAAGCCGAAGTCGCCCTCGTCCTTTTTGATGCCTCGGAAGTATTGACCGAGCAGGACGTGCGCGTCGTGCAGCAGGTTGTTGATGCCGGGCGGGCACTCGTGATCGTCAACAACAAGTGGGACCTGGTGGACGAGGAACGCCAAAAGGAACTCAAATCTGAACTCGAACGCGAACTCGTGCAGGTCGCGTGGGCGCCGCGCATCAATGTTTCGGCGGCAACGACGTGGCATACGAACAGAATCGTGCAGGCGTTGGATACGGCCCTGGCCGGGTGGGAAACACGAATTTCGACAGGTAAGCTGAACGCTTTTCTGGGGCAGCTTGTGGCCGCACACCCGCATCCGCTGCGCGGTGGCAAACAGCCCAGGATCCTGTTCGGAACGCAGGTGTCATCCGCTCCCCCACGCTTCGTGCTCTTCACGACCGGTTTCCTCGACCCCGGATATCGACGTTTCATTGAGAGGCGTCTGCGTGAGGACTTCGGTTTCGCCGGCTCCCCCGTTCAGATATCTGTGCGCGTGCGGGAGCGGCGCAGGAAATAAACTCAGGGCGATGCTCTATTTACTCTTGACTTCGGTCGAACAGGCGGATAACGTACCTTTCATTCGCTACTAGGTGAGGATGCCATGTCTCGACGCGAAAATTCGAATCAACTGCCCGTCGCGCCTCTCTTGGCGACGAAGAAGCTGCCACTGGGTGCGCAGGTTATATGGACGTTTGCGTTCGCCGCTTTTTGGGCTCTGATGGCCTACCTGACTTGGCGCTGGTTTGTCGTCCTGACTGTTGTTTTCGGCATGTATGGCATCTATCTGTCGATCTGCTATGTGCAGTGTCGTCACGCAACGCGCATGAAGGAGTGAATTGACGAGGGTGACCCGTGCGGGAGGCCGGTCGATGATACAGTCATGACCGGACAAGAACGGAGAGCCGACGTGAACGATACGCCCATGATGACACTGCCCGATGGGCCAATTGACATTCGACTGATCGCCAGCGACATGGACGGGACGCTGCTGGATGGCAACTCGAATCTACCGGACGAGTTCTGGCCGCTCATGCATGAACTGGCTGTACGTGACATTGCGTTCGTGCCCGCGTCAGGCCGTCAGCTCGCCACCCTCGACACCATGTTTTCCGGCACAGACGCCGGTCACTCCTACATTGCTGAAAATGGCTCCATCGTCACGTTCCACGGGCAGGTTGTGTCGACCACTTGCATCGACATGCCGACAGTCAATGAAATGATCGATGTGACGCGGCGTGTGAGCTCTGACGGAAGCTACAACCTCGGTCTGGTCGTGTGCGGGCAGAACAGCGCGTATGTTGAACGCACAGATGCCGAGTTTTACGCTGAAGCCCACAAATACTATGCACAACTGGAAGTCGTCGACGACTTGAAGCAGGCCGCGGCGCACGATAACGTCCTGAAACTCGCAACGTATGACTTCACGGATATTTCTGCCTTCGTTGATGATCAGGTTCCCCACTTGCGTCAATCGCATCAGGTGGCAGAATCTTCGCGCCACTGGGTCGATATGATGAATCCTGTGGCGAATAAAGGACGAGGGTTGACTGCCCTGCAGGAATCGCTGGGGATCGGTCCGGAGCACACGGTTGTGTTTGGCGACTTCCTGAACGACCTGGAGCTCTTCGACCATGCCGACTATTCGTACGCGATGGCTAACGCTCATCCGGATGTGACAGCACGAGCCCGATACCGCGCGCCGTCAAATATTGATCACGGTGTCATGACTGTGGTACGCGCGCTACTGGCGCTTTAACGGTGGGCCCGGCCGGTCTCGAACCGACGACCTCTGCGGTGTAAACGCAGCGCTCTGGCCAACTGAGCTACAGGCCCGACACGTGCCACTGACGTGGCACGAGGCATACTTTAACGCACACAGGTACGCAGACGCACTTGAGACGTGCGTGAGATGTCTTACCGGTGTGCGCGCGGACGAGCCGTGACGCAGATTCCGGTCCACGTGTCCCCCATTGAGAACGCGGACGTAGAATGCAGACCTGCCACACTGGCTGCTTCGGCAATGTCCGCCACGGGCACAGTGTTCGGATCAGAAGGCTTGGGGAAAAGAACCCAGATCATGCCGCCGTCGTCAAGGTTTGACGCAACATCGACCAGAACGTCACCGAGGTCTTCCTCTTCAGCGTCGTCAGCGCGCCACCATACCAGTGCGCCGTCGACAACGTCGCCATAATCGACATCGACCAGTTCGTGACCAGTCTCGCGTGCAACCGCATCGCGAACAGCTTCATCGCTGTCATCGTCTACGTAGAATTCCTGGACAACCTGATTTTGGGTGAATCCGAGGCTGATCGCCACGTTGTGTAACCACCTTCCACACGCGAACCCGCTGGGCTCGTGAACTATCTAACGGCACTATAGTAGAGCAGATCTGCACCTGGGAAGAATATTTGCGCCGAAAGTCGCCGCCGATGTGGCTTGACGGGACCTGCGAGTACGGGCGGAAGGCGTCACCCTCGTCAATGAATCAAAATTGAGGCGATTCTCATGGGTCTTAAGCCCTAAAGAAGTCGCAAATCTGGGACTTTCGGGTGAGAATAGAACCACCAGGACATTGGCGACCTACAGGTCTGTCAGCACGAGATAAAAAGGGGTATCTGTGAGCACAAACCAAAAGCATCCCGTCATCAACGGATTGCTCAGTCAAATTCCGGACAACGATCCTGACGAAACCCAGGAATGGATCGACTCGCTCACCAGCCTGATCGATGAAAAAGGCGGACCTCGCGCACGCTACATCCTGCTGCACATGATGGACGAGGCTCGCAAACGCGATGTGCAGCTGCCTCAGGAATACACCACGCCCTACGTCAACACGATCCCCGTTGACCAGGAACCCTACTTCCCCGGCGATGAAGCGATGGAGCGTCAGTACCGCCGCTGGATCAGGTGGAATGCCGCCGTTCAGGTCACGCGCGCTCAGCGCCCCGGTGTCGGAGTAGGCGGCCACATTTCCTCTTACGCATCAGTCGCTACCCTGTACGAAGTGGGTCTCAACCACTTTTTCCGCGGCAAAGACCACCCGGGCGGCGGCGACCACATCTTCTTCCAGGGACACGCCTCCCCCGGCCCTTACGCACGCGCATTCCTCGAAGGCCGCCTGACCGAAGAAGAGATGGACGGATTCCGTCAGCAGGTCAGTGTGGACGGCGGACTACCTTCCTACCCCCACCCACGCCAAATGCCCAACTTTTGGGAATACCCCACCGTGTCACTGGGACTTGGACCGGCCGAGGCAATCTACCAGGCGTGGTTTGACCGCTACCTGCAGTTGCGCGGCATTAAGGACACTTCTCAGCAGCACACCTGGGCATTCCTGGGTGACGGCGAAATGGACGAGCCGGAAGCGCGCGGCATGCTGCAGCTCGCCGCACAGCAGGGCCTGGATAACCTCACCTTCGTCGTCAACGCCAACTTGCAGCGCCTCGACGGGCCTGTACGTGGCAATGGCAAGATCATTCAGGAACTCGAAGCCTTCTTCAAGGGCGCCGGCTGGAACGTCATCAAGGTGATCTGGGGACGCGGCTGGGATCAGTTGCTGGCAGCAGATAAGGACAATGCCCTCGTTCACCTGATGGATGAGACCCTCGACGGTGACTACCAGACGTTCAAGGCCAAAGATGGTGCATACGTTCGTGAACACTTCTTCGGACGTGATCCGCGAACCAAGGCGCTCGTGAAGGACTGGACCGATGAGCAGATCTGGGCTCTGGGCCGAGGTGGCCATGACTACCGCAAGGTGTACGCCGCCTACAAGGCTGCGATGGAGCACACCGGACAGCCTACCGTCATCCTGGCGCACACCATTAAGGGATACGCGCTCGGCACGCATTTTGCAGGACGCAACTCGACGCACCAGATGAAGAAGCTGACTCTGGAGGATGCGAAGGCGCTGCGTGACCGTCTGCAGATCCCGATCAGCGACGAGGAGCTCGAGAAAGATCCGTACAAGCCGCCGTATTACATGCCACCGGCAGACGATCCTGCGTTGCTGTACATGAAGGAGCGTCGGGAGAAGCTGGGCGGATACCTGCCTGAGCGTCGTGCCCATGACGATGCACACCTGCCTGAACCTGCGATGAAGCCGTTCGAGGCTTTGTCGAAGGGCTCAGGAAAACTCGAAGTGGCCACGACAATGGCACTGGTCCGACTGCTCAAAGACCTGCTTCGTGATAAGAATATTGGTCGGCACATCGTGCCGATCATTCCCGATGAGGCACGCACGTTCGGTCTGGACGCTATCTTCCCGTCAGCCAGGATCTTCAACACGCACGGTCAGAATTACACTGCCGTGGACGCGGACATGATGCTGTCCTACAAGGAATCCGAACAGGGGCAGGTGATGCACACCGGTATTACCGAGGCTGGATCTGCGGCTGCCTTGCAGGTCGTGGGCACCTCGTATGCGACGCACAACCTGCCGATGATTCCGTTCTACATCTTCTACTCGATGTTCGGTTTCCAGCGCACCGGCGACCAGTTCTGGGCTGCTGCCGACCAGCTGACTCGTGGCTTCGTCGTGGGCGCGACAGCTGGACGTACCACCCTGACCGGCGAGGGTCTTCAGCATTTGGACGGCCATTCCCCGATCCTGGGTGCAGCCAACCACGGTTTCGTGCTGTACGACCCCGCCTACGCCTACGAAATCCGTTACATCATGTGGGATGGCATTAAGCGCATGTTCTGCGAGCACGATCCCTCGGATACGCGTGACCCGAATGTCATGTATTACCTGACGGTGTACAACGAGCCGATTCATCAGCCCGCAGAACCTGAAAATGTGGACGTGGACGGCATTATCAAGGGCATCTACAAGGTTGATGACCATACAGGGCAGGGCCCGAAGGCTCAGCTTTTGGCATCAGGTGTGGCGGTGCCGTGGGCACGTGAGGCCCGCAAGCTCCTGGCCGAGGACTGGGGCGTGGACGCCGCCGTGTGGTCGGTGACGTCATGGAACGAACTGCGTCGCGATGGCGTGGAAGCTGACGAGCACAACTTCCTGCATCCGAATGAGGATCCGCGCTACGCCTACCTGACAACCAAGTTGTCGGGCTCTGAAGGCCCCTTCATTGGCACGTCCGATTACGATGCCCTGATCATTGATCAGATCCGTCCGTGGGTTCCCGGCTACCTGTACACGTTGGGCGCAGACGGCTTCGGCATCTCCGACACGCGCCGCGCAGCACGACGCTACTTCCACATCGATGCAGAATCAATGGTGGTGCGCACGCTGCAGGCACTGGCCGATCAAAACCAGGTTGACCGCGCAGTCGTCGAACAGGCCATCGAGAAGTACCAGCTGCACAATGTGCGCATCGGTGCCGATGAGGCTGCAGCTTCAGACGAATAAGATGTGAACGCAGACGTGGAGACGCCCTCATCGCTACTCAGTGAGAGTGACGAGGGCGTCTTCGTGTGTCTGCAATTGGCAGAATTACGCGCTAGTGCTTACTTGACGCCTGCTTGGGGGTTTCAGGATCATCGCTGATCTTGGCGCCACGATACTGCGGGTTCGCCAGGTTCTCCGGAGACAGGATCTCATCGACCTGTTCCTGAGACAGGAAGCCCATCTCAACGATCAGATCACCGACGTTCTTGTTTTCTGCCGCAGCTCGTTTACCCACCACGTCACCGGCATGATGCCCGATGACATCGTTGAAATAGGTGACGATACCGATCGAATTCATCACCATGTTTCGGCAGTTTTCTTCGTTGACGGTGATACCGTCCACACACTTTTCACGCAGCGTGTCACATGCGTGGGTGAGCAACGTGGCCGATTCAAACATGCACTGGGCGATCACCGGTTCCATGACGTTGAGCTGAAGCTGGCCGGCCTCGGCTGCCATCGTGACCGTCACATCGTTGCCGATGACTTTGAAGCAGACTTGGTTGACCACCTCGGGTATCACCGGGTTGACCTTCGCGGGCATGATTGAGGATCCGGCAGCCCTTTGCGGAAGGTTGATCTCGTTCAAGCCGGCTCGCGGACCCGATGAGAGCAGACGCAGGTCGTTGCAGATCTTGGACAGCTTGCCAGCGGTGCGCTTCATCGTGGCATGCATGGAGATATACGCCCCGGCATCCGATGTCGCTTCGATCAAGTCTTCGGAGGCTGTCACGTCCAGGCCCGTGATCTCACGCAGATGAGCGACCACTGCCTTCTGGTAGCCCGGAGGCGTATTGAGCCCAGTGCCAATCGCAGTGGCGCCCAGGTTTGTTTCCAGAAGCAGGTTGGCTACGTTGACCAGACGTGGGTCCTCTTCACGCAAAGTCACGCCGAACGCGGTCATTTCCTGACCAATCGTCATGGGGACGGCATCCTGCAACTGTGTGCGCCCCATAGTGAGGACATGCTGATAGCGGGCACCGAGGCGCTCAAACGCGTCGGCCAGATCATTCACGGCGTGCCGCAGCTGGTCGACCTTCTCGTAGGCGGCCAGTCGAAAAGCTGTGGGATACGTGTCGTTGGTGGACTGGGAGTGGTTGACATCGTCGTTGGGATTAATCAGATCATAGCGCCCTCGCTCCTGACCGGTCATCTCGAGAGCGAGATTGGCGATCACCTCGTTGGCGTTCATATTCACCGATGTGCCCGCACCACCCTGGAACTGGTCGATCGGGAACTGGTCGAGGCACGCGCCCTCGTCGATGATGGCATCGCAGGCCTGCACAATTGCATCTGCCGTGGCGGGCTTGAGCACTCGCAAATCCTTATTCGCCAGCGCGGCGGCTTTCTTGACCTGAGCGAATGCCCGAATCAGCTCAGGCACTTCATTGATCGTCCTACCGGAAATCTGGTAGTTTTCCTGCGCGCGCAAGGAGTGGATACCCCAGTAGGCTTCCTGCGGAACGTCGCGACTTCCCAAAAGATCTTCTTCGGACCGATTTCCCACAATATCCTCCGTTCATGTCAGCCCATCGTCGGGCATCTCATCTCAATGTCTATAGTAGTGGTGCTTTAGCGAGGCTGAGGCCACCTCGACCATAGTGCCCTGAGACGTTCATGTGAGGCAACGGCAACAACGTCGAAAGGAATATTCGCAGGACACACTCTGATGCATTCGCCGTAGCCAGAACACGAGCCAAAGTACTGATCCATCGCCTCATTCATGCGCCGGGCACGCTCTGCCCGCTCCAACCCCGGAATGTTCAACGCTGCCAGGTGACCCATCCGTGCACCCGCATACAACGCGGCTGAGCCGTTCGGACACGCCGCAACACACGCGCCGCAGCCGATACACGCGGCCAGGTCAAGTGCACCTTCGGCATCTTGATGACGAATCGGAATCGCGTCCGCATCAGGAGCCAGACCGGTATCAACGGAAGCAAATCCTCCCGCCATCGTGATCCGGTCGAGGACACTGCGATCTACCACAAGGTCACGGATCACTGGAAAGGCGCCCGATCGCAACGGTTCCAGGCGCACATGCGTGCCATCGGCATGAGCGCCGACCCTCTGCATGCAAGCCGGCAGATTCTCACTGAATCCGTGGGGCCTTCCATCAACTTGAATGCCGCATGCACCGCAGATTCCTTCGCGGCAATCCGAATCAAACGCAACCGGCTCGACGCCGCGGGAACTCAGGTTGCGGTTGAGGTGATCGAGGAGCTCCAGAATCGACATGCGTTCATCGCACCCGTCCAGTTCGTAGGAGTGGAATGTTCCGACAGCTTCCGGGGCTTTCTGCCGCCACACGTCGACGATCAGTTTCATTGGTAGTTCCTCGTTGCCAGGGGGACGGTAGTAAACGTCAGCTCTTCGGCGTGGTGAGTGCAGGTAATTGCCAAGGGAGCTGCGCCATCTGTCCTCAGGTCATGCCACCCGTCAGTGGTCCAGGCGGATACGTTCATCCACTGGTCGTCGCGGCGCTGCGCCTCCCCCTGCTCCGTCTGGTATTCACTTCTGAAGTGCGCGCCGCAGGATTCCTCGCGATGCCACGCGTCCACACACATGAGTGTGGCCATCTGAATGCTGTCCTGAAGCCTGGCAGCTGCAACCAAGTCGGTGTTGAAGTGTCCTGTCTCGCCACTGACACGCAGGTCGGCACCCATGCGCTGTTGGAGTGCGTCGATGTCGCTGAGCGCAGCCTCCAGGCTCTCCTTACTGCGCACAACGCCGCACCCCTGGTACATGATATCGCCCAACTTGCGGGCAAAACTGTCCGTCGGAGTAGCTCCATCGATGTGGAGCAGGCCCTGCAGTCGCGATTCGACCCCCTCACGGGCAGCGATCACGCGGGAATCATCGACGGAGAGCAACTCCTGGCCTAAAATGCCTGCCAAATAGTCGGGTACTGTGCGCGGGATTGTGAAAGCACCATCGACGCAGGCGGCAAGCAAGGAATTGGCTCCCAGACGGTTGGCCCCGTGGTAGGCCGCGTTCGCCTCGCCGGCTGCAAACAGTCCCGGGATGGTGGTCATGAGGCGGAAGTCGACCCACAAGCCACCCATTGTGAAATGCGCGCCGGGAGCGATGCGCATGGGGCGAGTGTAGGGGTCCTCCCCTGTTGCATCGAGGTACATGTCAAGGAGGTTGCCGTAGCGCTCAGCGATGACGCGTCGGCCCACCCGCTCCAGTGCGTCCCTAAAATCCAGGTACACGCTGTTTCGTTCGGGACCGACCCCATGCCCCGATTCGATCTGCTCGCGCGCAGCGCGAGAGGCAATGTCGCGAGGCGTGAGGTTTCCAAACGCGGGGTACTTGCGCTCCAGGTAGTAGTCGCGTTCCTCTTCGGGAATGGCGTTCGGGTCTCGGTCATCGCCAGGGCTGCGTGGCACCCAGATGCGTCCGTCGTTACGCAGAGATTCGCTCATGAGCGTGGTCTTGGATTGCCACGGGAATGAGACAGGTAATGCGGTGGGGTGGAACTGGATCATGCTCGGTGAAGCGAGGGCGGCGCCGGCACGGTGAGCTCGCCATATGCCTGTTGTCGAGCAGTTCTTTGCCAGCGTCGAATAGTAGTAGACGTTGCCGTATCCGCCTGTGGCAATCACAACTGCGTGTGCGGGATGGAAGCGGGTGCGTCCGGTGATCATGTCACGCGTGATCACACCGGCGGCCCGGCCGTCAGCAACGACGACGTCGAGCATTTCGTGGCGCACCCATAACGTCACGCGGCCTGCAGCCACCTGACGCATGAGGGACGAGGACGCTGCCACCTGAAGTTGCTGGCCCGTCTGCCCTCGCGAGTAGTACGTTCGCGAAACCTGCACGCCGCCAAATGATCGTGTGGATAACGATCCGCCATATTCTCGGGCGAACGGCACACCCAGCGCGTTCATGTGGTCGATGACGCGCGCCGATTCAATACCCAGTCTCCATACTTCAGACTCTCTGGCGCGGAAATCACCGCCCTTAATCGTGTCGGTGACGAACCGCTGCACGCTGTCCGAGTCGACTCGTCGTGCCCGCGCCGCATTGATACCGCCTTGAGCTGCCACTGAATGGGAGCGTCGCGGCGTATCCAGAGTTGTGATCGCATCTACCCCAAAGCCCAGTTCAGCCAGAGCCGCTGCGGCACTGGCGCCCGCCAGACCGGTCCCCACAACAACCACCCTGAATGTACGCCTGTTCCCGGGTGAGACGAGGCGCGCGTGGGAGACAAATTCGTCCCACATGCGTTCGGGTTCGACTTCAGGTTCATGGGCGTCAACAGGGGCGCCCTCGTCAATGCGCAGATGCGTGCGTCCGGCAGCGAGCGGAAGCGCGAGGGCGACGCTGATCGCTCCCATGTGCGAAGCGGCGATGACGGTGAGGTCTCCGATCACAACTGCCAAAGCGATCGCATAGCCAGCGATGCGCACAACGGTGCCGATACGTGGTGAGCGCCCACCGAGATCCTGCCAGGCTCGCTCAATGCCGTGGCTGAGGTGAAGGCCTATCGCAATAAGGGCGATGACATATGCCGCGAACATGACAGGCCTGCTCATCGATGCCACCACATTGGCAGCGGCGTAGAAACGAGAGTCGGGATGGCGGAAAGCGGCCGATTCGACCACTGTGCCAATGGTGAGGTCAAGGATATGGATCACGATAAAGGCAATGAGGACAAGTCCGGTCGGAAGCATGAGCTTTGCAGCCCAGCCGCGATGCTTCAGCCTGCGCACACCGGGCGTGTGGGTCAACGCGCCGCGGCGCCACAAGATGAGTGCGCCACAGATATGCAGCAGAACACACGACAGTAAGATCACGCGCAGGATCCACAAAACGGACCCATACGGAAGAGCCGGTTCACCGATCGTGCGCAGCCACTGCGCATAGTGATCCATCTGAGCAGGATCGGTCAGGATCTTGACGTTGCCGACCATGTGGATGAAGACGAACGCCGCCATGATCAGGCCTGTGATTGCCATGACGACTTTGCACACCCATGTTGGAATCGTGACGCGCCGCGCGGTGGGCGTCAACGTGCCGTTGATCGTCATGTCCGATCCTCCTCATATCCAGCCTATCGGGTTCGGGAGGGCTCGTGTGCGGTTCAGGACGTCGAGCGAGCTAGGTTGAGCAGGTCCTCGACCGTTGTGAGTGCATCCACGTCCCGGTCGATCAAGGTGATGCCGAGTTCGTGCTCGATTTGGCTGATCACAGAGTAGCGTCCGAGGGTGTCCAGGTCGAGGTCACCTTCGAGTGTCAGGTCTGCGCGCATCCGGTCTGGTTCGATGGAGGTTTCTTCCAGCAGTGCGTTCATGACGGCTTCACCGACCGTATCGTTGTCCTCCTGATCGCTCTGAGGCGGTTCGTCCATGTCGAGGAGTTCGGTCAAGTCGATGCCAAGCTGGTCGCCGATCGATCCCATGTCTTACCCCACGCGGTTGAGCCAGCGCACCGGAGCTCCGGCACCGGCATAGCGGAATGGTTCGAGCTCATCATCCCACGCCTGTCCGAGCGCAAGATTGAGTTTGTCGATCATCTCTGTCGGGGAATGTGATTCGTCGAGGGCTGCGCGAATCCTTCCTTCCGGCACGACAACGTTGCCTGCCGTGTCCATTTGGGCGTGGAAGATGCCCAGTGACGGCGTGTGAGACCAGCGGCCACCGTCAGTGATCGCGGTGGCTTCCTCGGTGACTTCGTAACGCAGGTGTTCCCAGCCGCGAAGTGCCGACGCGAGTCGGGCGCCAGACCCGGTCTGGCCTACCCATGAGAATTCGGAGCGTACCATCCCGGGTGCAGCATCCTGATCAGTCCACTGCAGGTGCACTTCCTGTCCGAGCGCTGTTCCAACGGCCCACTCGATGTGTGGACACAGCGCTGGCGGAGTTGAGTGCACGAAAAGTACACCACGGGTGTAAGACCTACTCATCGTGACCTCCATTTCGCGTGAGAATCGTCTTCCCCTACGTTCTCAACCGGAAACAGACACGCTGATTCGTGGCGTTACACCCATTATGACGCGTCTACGCCGACTATTCCAGTGCCACGCCGTGAAAGCCTGTTAGCATCGTAGTGTCCCCACTGCGCAGACGGCGCGGCTCCATTTTGTGTGGAGACATGGGTCGAGGAAAGAAAAGAATAGATGGACGACTTTTTCAGAGGTGTCGAAAGCCCCGGCATGATCGATTGGCCGAGCATGCCGACCTACAACACGTTAATGGCAGTCGCAGCCGGTGCAGCGCTCATCGGGCTTGCGATGTTCTTCAGGGAAGTTCGCTCGAACTCCGGCAAGACTGCCGTGCGGGTCGACGGATACGCCATGGCGTTCGGTGCTCTTGGCTTGATCTTGACAACCACCGGCTTGCACATGACGACGACGTGGCCGCTGGCCGCTGGCGGTTTCGCCTACGACAATGTGATCTTCGGTGAAACCTGCCTGGGCTTTGGATCACTCTTACTGTTCGCGTGCTTCTATCTCTGGAAGCAGCGTGACCACATTGCCCGTTCACAGAAGGCTCTGAGCGAACTGCTCCACGCCGCAAAGCCGCTGTCGATTTTCGCCGGCGGACTGGGATTGGGACTGTGGGGCATCGCCTTCGCCGGCGTGATGTACCGACTCTTCACCGCTCCCCCGCAGGAGCCCATTTCCGGTTGGTTTGCACAGTGGCCGTGGTTCGAAGCGATCTTCATGTCACTGTTCTTCTTTGTCATCGGTTTGGGCTGCGTCCTGTTCCCAATCGGCGTGTTCCGCGCTGATAAAGAAGGCACATCTGAATCGCGTGGAGGCGGCATTCTTAACGCTGTCATGTGGCTGTGGCTGGCATGCGGCGTTGCAATCGGCCTATTCGGATGCCTGAACTTCTACACGCACATCGGTCTGATCGTCAACACGATGTGAGATCTGCAGTTGCCACGATTCTGAATGACAGAGGAAGGGCACATGTCGGTGCGGATTCCGGTAGCTTCCAGCTGCTGGGTCCGCACCGTTTCATATCGGGCGACATCGGGAAGAATAACTCATCAATCTCGTCAAGGCGTTTAACAAAGACGCCCTCGTCACTGAGCGCATTGACAATCTGCCCAAGTGAGTGGTTCCACTCCACCGTCGCGTTCTTGCCTGGGGTCACAGAAGAGCCTGCGTAGTCGGCTTCGCTTGAGTCGTCGTCCCATGTGATTCCCTCACGGGTTTCAAAGTACGGGAAATGAAGTTCGAGGGCGTCACATTGCACCGGGTCCTTCAACGTTCCCACAAGAGGATGCACGTCACGTACAACCAGAGTGCCGCCTGGTTTCAGCAAGGAAGCGACAACATGAGCCCACCGGCGTATGTCAGGCACCCATGCAAGGGCACCCTCCGAGGTGTACACAATGTCGAAGCGTTCCTCTACCGCCTCATGGGCAGACAAAACATCCGAGCACACGTAGTCGATGTGGAGGCCTGCTCGGTCGGCAATGCCGCGTGCAATCTCCAGGGATTCTTCGGAAAAATCAAGGCCAACCAGACGGTGCGCCCCCAAGCGTGCCAGTCCCACAGTGTCGGTGCCGATATGGCATTGAAGGTGGATGACGTCGCCGCCCTCGATGCCAGCGCCCTCCAGGTACGGTCGATCCAAGCGTATCGCCTCAGGAATCTTCGCGCGATCGTTCACCAGAGTGTCAACGTCGTAAAACGGTGACTGAGCGTGACGTGATGCCTGCTCCTGCCAGAAGGCGTGATTGAGGCAGAGTGCGTCACCGTGCTCACGCATCAGCTACAGACCCATCTTGCGGATCGCGCGCATCGCTTCCTTACGGTTCTTGCGGTCAAGGCGATCAATGTAAATCTTGCCGTCCAGGTGGTCGCATTCGTGTTGAATACACCGACCCATCAGCTCCTCGCCTTCGACGACAACCGGCTTGCCATCCAGGTCAATCCCCTCGGCACGGGCATACCAGGCACGCTCAGTTGGGAAGAACAAGTCAGGAACTGACAGACAACCCTCATCGCCATCCTGATATTCGTCTTTGGACAACTCGACGATCCGGGGGTTCAGGATGTAGCCCACTTCCCCATCGATGTTCCACGAGAACGCACGCAGACCAACGCCGATCTGGTTGGCCGCGAGACCCGCACGCCCCTCCATATCAACGCCCTCAAGCAAATCTTCGACCAGCATCTTCACGTGGTCATCAATCGTCGTGATCTCCTCGCACGGCGTACGCAGGATGGGATCTCCGATTATGCGAATGTCACGAATTGCCATTATTGCCCCTGATTCATTAGGTCTTGATGAAGTTCACTGACACGCATGAGCGCTTCGTCCACGGGAACTTCATGGCGCTCACCTGTCGCTCTCGTACGGATTTCCACGACACCGTCAGTCAGGCCACGCCCAACGACGAGGGTGATCGGAATGCCGATCAACTCACTGTCAGCAAACTTGACACCTGCCGACATCTTCGGACGGTCATCGTAGAGCACATCGAGACCTGCAGCATCCAACTGAGTGGCCAAATCGCGCGCCGTCGTGAAGATCTCCTCGCCCTTACCCGTAGCGAGGACATGAACATCGAAGGGTGCGATGTGTGCGGGCCATGACAAGCCCTTCTCATCGCTGGTCGATTCAGCCAAGGCCGCCATCACGCGAGACACGCCGATACCGTAGGAGCCCATCGTGACGATGCGGGATTTGCCGTTCTCATCCAGAACGGTCAGGCCCAACGCCTCGGCGTACTTGCGTCCCAACTGGAAAATATGGCCGATTTCGATGCCGCGTTCCAGGTGCAACGGACCGGAGCCGTCAGGTGCGGGGTCGCCCTCGCGTACCTCGGCCGCTTCGATCCAGCCATCTGCAGTAAAGTCACGCCCCTTGACAAGGCCAAAGACGTGCCGTTCGACCTCATTGGCGCCTGTGATCCACGACGTGCCATCCACGATGCGCGGATCGAGCAGGTAGCGCACAGGGTGTTCAATGCCCCGCGCATTGGGGCCCAGGACGTCAGGGCCGATGTAACCGGCGACCAGCTCCGGATGCTGCGCCAGATCCTCGCCGGTCGCGATCTCAACACGCGCCGGTGAAACAGCGGCCTCTAGGCGCTTCATATCGACTTCTCGGTCACCTGGCACACCGATCACCACGACTTCACGCGTGTCGTCAGGATGCGTCAACGCCACTACCACGTTCTTCAATGTGTCGGATGCTTCCCACGGGCGATCCTCACGCGGATGCTCGTCGTTCGCGAACGTCACGAGTGCGTCGATCGTCGTGGAATCCGGCGTCGGATAGACAACTGCCTGGCGCTGACCTTCGATTGGCAGCGGGTCCGGTGCCGGTGTCTTGACAGCTTCCGCGTTGGCCGCATACCCACCTGCAGAGCGAACAAATGTATCTTCGCCAATCGTGCACGGATGCAGGAACTCTTCAGAGCGTGATCCGCCCATTGCGCCGGACATTGCCGAACAGATGACGTATTCAAGGTCCAGACGTTTGAAGATCGCTTCGTATGCCGAACGTTCCAGGTCGTAGGAGGCATCCAGCCCGTCATCGTCAAGGTCGAAAGAGTAGGCATCTTTCATGATAAATTCGCGTCCGCGGATCAGACCGGCGCGAGGACGAGCCTCGTCACGGTACTTGGTCTGAATCTGGTACAGCGTGACGGGAAGATCTTTGTACGAGGAGTACATATCCTTGACCAGCAGGGTAAACATCTCTTCATGAGTGGGGGCAAGCAGATAGTCCCCCTCTTTGCGGTCACGCAGCTTGAAGAGCGTAGGGCCGTATTCCTCCCAGCGGTGGGACTGCTTGTACGGGTCGGCTGGAAGCAGAGCTGGGAACAGCACTTCCTGCGCACCGATCCTGTCCATTTCCTCACGCACAACCTGCTCCACCTTGCGCACCACTCGCAGGCCCAACGGGAGCCACGTGTAGATACCGGGTGCGGCACGACGAATGTAACCAGCGCGCACCAGGAGCTTATGAGAGGTGACTTCCGCGTCGGCGGGATCTTCACGCAACGTGCGGACAAAGAAAGATGACATAGTTTTCAGCACGTCTTCCAGATTAGTTCACCACTGCGCTTCCTGTCAGATCCTGTCCCTGAGATGTCGGAATCCAAGCGAGGCGACCAGCAGCACGAGACAATAGAACCATGATGAATTTTCTTCCAACCGGTACTCCCTGGCTGCCTTCGACGGACCGTTATTCGACCATGCCGACCGCGCGTTGCGCGGACTCAGGTTTGCAGCTCCCTCGCATTGCACTGGGACTGTGGCACAACTTCGGTGATGACCGCCCGTTCCAGACACAGCGTGACATTATTCGCTTCGCATTCGATCACGGTATTTACCACTTCGACATAGCCAATAACTACGGTCCGCCAGCGGGGAGCACGGAAGAGAACTTCGGGAGGATCTTCGCGAAGGATTTGCGGGCACATCGCCACGAGCTCGTCATTTCAACGAAAGCGGGATGGGAGATGTGGGAAGGTCCCTATGGCCAGGGCGGCTCCCGCAACTACTTGTTGTCATCTCTGGATGAGTCATTGACCCGTATGGGGCTCGATTACGTGGACATCTTCTACCACCATCGTCCTGAAGGCGAAACGCGCTTGGAAGAATCGATGATGGCGCTGCGTGATGCTGTGGCATCGGGCAAAGCACGCTACGTCGGGATTTCGTCCTACAGCGCGCACGCAACCATTCAGGCGCAGTCGATCATGCGTGAACTCGGCGTTCCCCTCGTGATTCATCAGCCGTCGTATTCGATGCTGAACAGATGGGTTGAAGAAGGCGAGCCCTCGCTGCTGGATACTGCCGCTGAACAGAAGATGGGCGTCATCGCGTTTTCTCCTCTGGCGCAGGGAATGCTCACCGACAAGTACCTGGACGGCATTCCTGAGAATTCACGGCTCGGCGTGGGTAAAGTTTCGCGCGAATTCTTCACCGATGAGACGCTCGATCACATTCGCGCCCTCAACGATATAGCTCATGAGCGTGGACAGGATCTGGCTCAAATGGCTATCGCGTGGGTGCTGCGAGATCAGGGAGCGCGCACCGTGACCACCGCATTGGTCGGAGCTTCCAGCGTGGAGCAATTGTCGAATTCTCTCGGAGCACTCGATGCCACTGACTTCAGCGACGAGGAACTGCAGGCCATCGACGTGCATGCGGTGGATTCAGGCATCAACCAATGGTGGGGCGCAACTGAAACGCGGCCGTGAGGCACCGACTGCCTCACGGCCGCGCAAGCGGTAGACGTCTTATTCGCCGTTCATGGCGGCGTTCGCCTTCTCGTCCGCTGTCTTCATACCCTCAGCGACGGGAACGCGTCCCTGAAAGACCTCGTTAAGGACTTCGGTGTACGCGGCTGACGCGGCCGTGAAGTTGTCGCCTACAGGCGGATCAATGGTGGGCGCACCATCGGCGACAACGTCGAAGAACGGTTGAATGTCGATCCCCTTGTCCTTCCAAAAATCGAAGTAGACCTGCTGCGCCGCTGTGACCGCAGGCAGATTCGTGCCGTTCTTTCCGATATATTCGTTGCCTTCCTGGGAACCGAGCCACTCCAGAACCTCGGCAACAGCCTCGGGGTTCTCACTCTTCGCATTGCCCGCAACGACGATGCCGTTGGTGACAGAGACACGGCCTGCGGGACCCTCCGGCAGAAGCGCTGTCCCCCACTCAAAATCGGCACTTTCCGCAATGGTGGCCAAGTTGTACAGGCCGGACTGGAAGATCGCCATGTTGCCCTGGAGGAACTGGTTACGAGTGAATTCTCCGTCCATGTTCGTATCGGCTGCCGAGGGAGCCACGTGTTCCTTGGTAATCAGGTCGACAACGTACTGCATGGCCTGTGTGGTCCTGGCGTCAGAGAAGGTGAATTGGTCACCGTTCTGGAACGTGCCGCCGTTGGAGCCAATAAAGGGCAGCATGATTGCCTGGAGATCCTGAGCCGCGTTGTAGCCGTACTGGCTGATCGAATCTGCGTTGAAGTCGGTTGAATCAGCAGTATTGCCGCTGTCATCCTTCGTGAGCTTCTTGAGCAGGTTGATCAGCGTGTCGTCGCCGCCCTGCGGTGACCATTTCGCATTGGCGAGGTCGTCCGGTGTCACGCCAGCTTCATCGAGGAGAGTCTTGTTGTAGTACAGCGCAATTCCAGCGTCCGACAGCTGCGGCACGCCCCACAATGTGTCATCGAGGGTGAAGGCCTTGACAACATTGGCATCCCACTGGTCGCGCGCTTCGGCGCCCAATGCCTCGTCGATATTGACCATGTTGCCGCTCTTGGCGTAGGACGTGTAGGACGAGTTGTTAATCCAGAACAGGTCATCCATCGAGCCGGCAGCGATATCCGTGCGCAACTTGGTGAAGTAGTCGCTCCACGGGACGACGGAAATCTCCACAGCTATGTCAGGATTCTGTTCGTGAAATGCAGCGAGTGATTCTTCGTAGGCGCCGGCGGCCCCCTCGTCCCACAGCCTCAAGGTCACAGTGGTGGCAGCTCCTGAATTCGAAGCGGTCCCCCCGCTTTCGCCGCTTTGACCGGATCCTCCTGAGCTGCAGGCAGCCAGAGCCAATGCCATGCCCAGAATTCCTGCAAGAAGCGGCTTTCGCAGATGTGTCATCGCTTCATCCTTTCGTGTTGTGGTGGGGTCTACTTAAAGCTCGTGATCGCAATGGAATCGACAATACGACGATTGAAGAGCGCAAATATGAGGATCAACGGTGCCATTGCAATCGTGGTGGCAGCCATGACCAGCGTCCAGTTATTGGTGTATTGGGACTGCAGGCTCGAGGTCGCCACGGTGATCACTGCCCAGTCCTGGCCGGTTGTCACAATCAACGGCCACATGAAGTTGTTCCAGTGCGTCACTACCGTGATCAACGCAAGAGTTGCGATAATCGGGCGGGACATAGGCACGACAATCCGAGTCAATACTCGGATAGTTCCAGCACCATCGAGGCGCGCTGCGTCGATCAGGTCCTGAGGAATGGAGCGGAAATACTCACGAAGCAGGAAGATCGCATACGGGGAGCCGAAGACATACGGCAGCACCAATGCCCAGAACGTATTGCGCAGCCCACTTTGCGCCATCATCAGATACAGCGGAACGATCGTGACGACCTGCGGCACCATGAGCGTAGCCAGATACACCCAGAAGACGGCGTCACGACCAGGAAAACTGATACGCGCGAAAGCATAGGCGGCCATGATGGAAAAAAGAAGTTGGCCCACAAGGACAACTATCACGACGGCGAACGTTACGCCGAAGGCGCGGCTGAAGTCGACCTTCGTTCCACCTGCAAACAGGTTCGTGAAGTTGTCCAGAGTCGGCGGTGCGGGAGGTTCAAGAGGCGACGAGGTAGCGAACTGCCTTGGTGTCTTCAACGACGTCATGACAGACAACGCGAACGGTGCCAGAACCAGAACCGCACCGATGACCAAGATTGCGTAGACAAGGGTGTTCGTCCACACCGCGGCAACGCCACGCTTCCTAGGAGTACTCATAGGTCATCCTCCGGGAAAAGTAGCGATTCTGAATCAGCGTGATTGCCACCAGGATGACGAAGAGAACCAACGCCGTCACCGACGCTCTGCCCAGATCAAAGTTCGTGAACGCCAGGTTGTAGATCCGGTAGGACAGTACCTCTGTCCGCTTGGCCGGGCCGCCCTCGGTCAGCGCGAAAATCTGGTCGAACATTTGGAAGACGGAAATGGTGGACGTAACCAGTACGAAGAACATCGTCGGGCGGATGAGGGGCACCTTGATTGACCAGAAGATGCGCGTGTCGGATGCTCCATCGACGCGCGCTGCCTCAATGATGTCTTCTGGTATCGCTGCCAGACCGGCCATAAAAAACAGGGCGACGTAGCCGACCTGGGACCAGATGGATACGAATGCGACTGCTGGCAGGGCTAATGTCGGATCGGTCAGCCATTCGACCCGGGCGCCGATCAGTGCGTTCAGGGCACCGCCGGTGGGGGCAAAAATCCACTTCCACACGATGCCCAGAGCCAGTGGCGCACACACCCACGGGATGACGTAGATAACGCGGAACACTCCCGAGCCTGGTAGTCCTTTCACCATGAGAGCAGCCATCAGCAGGCCGAGGAGTGTCTGAATGGGAATTACCAACAGCACCAGGAGTGCAGTGACGATCAGGGAGTTCACCAGGTCAGGTCCGGTAAGGACAGATACCCAGTTGTCGAATCCGACGAATTGGCGCGGTGCGATCAAATCCCAGCGCTGAAAGCTCAGCCAGATCACAATGCCGATGGGTGCCAGAAGGAAAACGAGCACACCGATCAAACTGGGCACCAAGAGCGCATAACCTGTCACGGTTCGACCCAGGCGATTACTACCCACGAGCCGCTCCCTTCCGCACTTCCAGGCTATCTTTCAACGGTACACAATATCCCCGCTCGACGCGCACCTCACGGTGATCACCGTGCTCCGGCAGGGATGACCTCGACGTGACCGTCGCCTTCTTCAAGGCCCATTTCTTCGGCGAGCAGGTTTGCGCGGCGAATCAGTGTTTCAACAATCTGATCTTCCGGCACTGTTTCGACCACTTCACCCTTGATGAAGATCTTGCCTTTCCCGTTGCCGGATGCCACACCCAGGTCGGCTTCGCGTGCTTCACCTGGTCCGTTCACGACGCATCCCATGACGGCGACGCGCAGGGGAACCGTCAAATCCTTCAGCCCCTCCGTCACACTGTTAGCCAGGGAATACACATCGACCTGCGCGCGGCCGCATGACGGGCATGACACGATTTCCAGTGTGCGCTCGCGCAGCCCCATTGACTGCAGAATTTGAATGCCAACCTTGACTTCCTCGACGGGCGGTGCCGACAAGGACACGCGGATCGTGTCACCGATGCCCTCACGCAACAGGGCGCCAAAGGCGGTAGCCGACTTGATGGTGCCCTGGAAGGCCGGTCCAGCTTCCGTGACACCCAAGTGGAGCGGCCAGTCCCCTCGTTCGGACAAGAGCTCATAGGCACGGATCATCGTGACAGGATCGTGGTGCTTGACAGAAATCTTGAAGTCGTGGAAGTCGTATTGCTCAAACAGCGAGGCTTCCCAGACAGCTGATTCAGCCAAAGCTTCAGCGGTTGGGCCGCCGAACTTTTCATACATACGTTTGTCCAGCGAGCCGGCGTTGACACCGATGCGGATCGAGGTCCCGTGTTTAGTAGCAGCCTGAGTGATGGCCTCGATCTGATCGTCGAACCGACGAATATTGCCTGGATTGACACGTACTGCCCCACATCCCGCCTCGATTGCCGCGAACACGTACTTGGGCTGGAAATGGATGTCCGCAATAACAGGGATGGTGGATTGCTGCGCGATTACTTTGAGCGCAGCAGCGTCCTTATCAGTCGGACATGCCACACGCACAATGTCGCACCCAGCTGCAGTCAGCTCCGCGATCTGCTGAAGTGTCGCCCCGATGTCATGCGTCTTCGTGGTGGTCATGGACTGAACAGAAATCGGCGCGCCGCCCCCCACAGGGACTGACCCTACGTGGATGCGACGAGTCTTCTTCCGAGGAAATCCCACATCCGCAGTGGAGGGCATTCCCAATGCAATTGGCTGGCTCATGGGCTCATTATCTCCCGAAGCATGGCAGTTGGCAGCGATTAACGACGATCTCACAGGGGCAACGTGACAGGGACAACAATGTCGGCAATCACCAGCACAATCGTCATAACCACCAGAATCAGCATCACAGCGTAGGTCACAGGCAGCATACGCGCCGTGTCAACCGGTCCGGGATCTGGACGATTGCGAAGGCGCGCCCACATGCGACGGGTCCCCTCGAACAGGGCGCCTGCGATGTGGCCGCCGTCGAGCGGTAGCAGCGGAATCAGATTGAACACGAACAACGCCATATTCAGTGAAGCAAGCAGCATCAGCAGCGTTCCGGCAGCACCGGCAAAATCCGTTCCACCTGATTGTGCGTCGTGCGCTGCGCTGGAGGAGACTTCAGCCGCGACGCGACCCACCCCCACAACAGACATGACAGAGTCCTCGCCACGGTCCTTGCCCGTGACAAGAGACTCCACGACATTCCACACTGCCACAGGGAGCTTGACCACAATTGCCGCTGTGCCGATACCCATCTGTGCCCACACACTGCCCACGGTTGAAACCTGAGCTGAGCGTCGCTCCACCCCGGCAACAATTCCGGTGATATACGAGCCATCAGACACCTGGTGGGCCGTCACGGTCATCGTCTGCTCCACGCCGTCGCGTTCAATTGTCACGGCGGTGGGTTCAGATCCTGTGTGCGTGATCGCGCCGACCAGATCATCCCACTGGTGAACCGACGTGTCACCCCAGGAACGCACCGTGTCGCCTGCGCGGATCCCGGCCTGATAGGCAGGGCCGGGGAATTCTTCCCCGTCGCGCATCGTGATGGTCTGTGGCGCGTCCGCCAGTGTCAGGGATGCGGTCGGAATGCCAATTCCCATCAGTGCCACTGCCGTCAGAACAGCACTGATCAGCAGGTTCATAACCGGTCCGCCCATCATGACAGTGATTTTCTGCTGCACAGACAGCTGATAGAACGGAATGCCGGTTGCACCCTCGTCAATCATTTCCTCGGCGGACTGGCGACGTGCCTGTTCGGCCAAAGTAAGCTTCGAGCCGCGGTGCGTGCGTGTGCCAGGCCGCGCGGGAGGCAGCATGCCCAGGATGCGCACGTAGCCTCCCAGCAGAATCCACCGAATCACGTAGCGCGTACCGCGCCAAGTGCGTTGAGCGATTACCGGCCCGAAACCAACGGAATACTCACTGACGGCAGCTCCAAAGCGTTTGGCTGGCACCATGTGACCGATCTCGTGCAATGCAACCGAGAGCAGAAGCCCAATGATGACGACGATAATGCCAACGGCTCCCGCCACTAGTGGTCCCCTCGTTCAGATCCCAGACCCGCTACGGCACGGGCACGGTCAGCAGCCCACCGTTCGGCCTCATGGATATCATCCAGTGTTGGATCGCTGACGCCCTCGTGCGCGTCAAGGACAGCCCCAACAGTGTCCACAATGTCGAGCCACCGCACCTGGCCGCGCAAGAATGCATCGACCATGACTTCATTGGCGGCGTTTAATACGGCCGGGTGCGTCGGTGAAGCGGCCACGGCCTGGCGAGCCAGGTCAAGAGCGGGGAACGTATCAGAATCAACGGGTTCAAAGGTCCACGACTGCGATGCTGACCACGTCAGCGGCTGGGCGATGTCGCCTAGCCTTTCCGGGTACGACAGTGCCCAGCCGATCGGCAGGCGCATATCAGGCGGACTGGCCTGAGCAATGGTGGCGCCATCACGCCACGTCACCATCGAGTGCACGATCGACTGTGGGTGAACGACGGGAATAATGCTTTCAGGCGCTATATCGAAGAGCAGATGCGCCTCAATCAGCTCCAGCCCCTTGTTCATCAAGGTTGATGAGTTAATCGTCACCACCGGCCCCATTGCCCACGTCGGGTGAGCCAGAGCCTGCTGCGCGGTGACGTGTGCCAGTTCAGCGCGGGTGCGCCCGCGGAATGGGCCTCCTGAGGCGGTGAGCACCAGTTCGGCAACTTCGCTTCGGCCGGTCACTCGCGGCGCCGTCAGACCCTTCTCATGGATCCCCGAGCTGAGGGCCTGTGCGATCGCGCAATGCTCCGAGTCGACGGGAATGATCTGCCCGGGGCGCTGCATTGCTTTCCGGACGAGGGAGCCACCGACAACGAGGGACTCTTTGTTAGCCAGTGCCAACGTGGATCCGGCGGTCAGCGCGGCCAGTGTGGATTCCAGGCCGGCTTGGCCTGTGATCCCGTTGAGGACTGTGGCCTTCGGGTAAGCTCCGGCAAGCTGTGCGACGGCGTCGGCGCCCTCGGCAATGTCTGGACGCGCAGTACCCATCTCGTCCAAGGCAGCGGCAAGCTGGTGTGCTACGGGCTGGGCGAGGGCGACGCGTTCGGGGCGAAAATACCTGATTTGACGGGCGAACAGGTCAATGTTGCTGCCACCTGCTGCCAGCGCGCGCACCCGGAACGCCTCTTCGTGGCGTTCGATGACATCAAGGGCCTGCGTGCCGATCGACCCGGTGGACCCGAGGATTACGACATCGCGCACAAAAGGATCGGTGTGCATCAGTTGACAGCGAGGAGGATCTCAACGGCGCGCCCCAGGTAGGCATCCACAGGCCCTTCAGAATAGGCCTTCGTGCCTTTTGCATCACGGAACGTTGCCAGGCGTACGTCCGCGACAGTGACTTCACCGCGGTCATCGAAATAGTCAGCCAAGCGGTCCAGAAGATCATCCACTTCCTGTGCGTTGTAGCCTCGGCCGGATGCAGGATGGGAGAAGCGCTCCCCTCGTGGGCGAAGCATGCGGGGGTACAGAGTCGTTGCACGGTCTGCCACGCGTTCATACCAAGCGGATTCGCCGTTGACGGCAATATGGTCGGCACGGTCACGCTGAATGAACGCATCTTCCAGACGGCTCATCGCAGCATCCACTGCTTCACACGCGTATCCGCCGCGTTTGAGCAGGAAGGTCGCCTGGCGGACTTGCTCGGCGCTGAATTGTTCTGCAGGAACACCGCCCTCGTAAGCACTGCGCGCTTCGGTGAAGAATTCGTCAACGAGCTTCGGGTCGTAGCCGCGCTTGAAGACACTCACTTTCGGAAAAGAGTCACTCATTCTCACTCCTGCGTTCGATGTGAACCGGGACGGGCCGCTTCTTACGAGATGAGCTTACCTTCTCAACGGCGGTTGCGAGTTGACCACACGCCCCATCAATGTCGGATCCACGTGTATCACGTATCGTGGTCGAAATCCCTGCACGACGTAACGTGTCAACAAATTCATCTTGGGCGGATTGTGTCGATGCCGTCCAGATGGACCCTGGCGTGGGGTTAAGCGGAATGGGATTGACATGGGCCCACGTGCGCCCTCGTTTATTGAGCTCATCAGCGAGGAGCTGCGCGCGCCACGGCTGATCGTTCATATCGCGAATCAACGCGTATTCGATTGACACGCGCCTGCCGGTCGTCATGAAATACCGCCTCGCAGCATCCAGGAGTTCACCGACCTTCCAGCGTGAATTAATCGGAATGAGGTCATCGCGCAGGTCATCGTCGGGTGCATGCAGGGACACTGCCAGTGTCACCGGGATTCCCAAGCCTGACAGCTTGTCGATCGCAGGAACCAGGCCGACAGTTGAGACGGTGATGTTACGGGCGGACATGCCGAATCCCTCAGGCACATCGCGCACGAGTCGGTGCAGCGTGCCCACCAGGTGACGCCAGTTGGCAAGCGGCTCCCCCATCCCCATGAAAACGACGTTAGTCAGGTGTGTCGGCCCATCACCAATGTCGCCTCGGGCACATGCCAAGCGGGCGACGCGCACCTGTTCGACCATCTCACCGGTGGATAGGTTGCGTGTCAGCCCCATCTGCCCGGTCGCGCAGAACGGGCACGCCATCCCGCAGCCGGCCTGAGAAGACAGGCACAGCGTCGTGCGGTGAGGGTAGCGCATGAGAACCGATTCGACGCGGGCGCCGTCGAAAAGCTCCCACAGGGTCTTAATCGTCTGGCCCTTGTCAGCGTGCTGCGCTGTGATTTCCGTCAGGAGCTTCGGGAAGAGTTCCTCCCCCAGCTTCGGGCGCAGTGATGCAGGAAGATCCGTCATCTGCGCAGTGTCACCGAGCATGTGCTCAAAATAGTGGCGCGACAGCTGATCGGCTCTGAACGCAGGAATACCAACCGCTGCCACAGCTTCCTTACGTTCAGCAAGGTCCAGGTCAACGAGGTGACGCGGCGCCTTGCCGCGACGGCGTGCGGTGAAAGACAGGACCGGCTTGGCATCAGGATGCGTCGCGCCTTCCGGTGCCTGATCGGTGGGGCGTACTTCTCGGGTGCTCATAGCAGTGTCCCCGGCAATGCATAGCTGACAATGAACGTGAAGACCGGGGCGCACATCAGCACTGAATCGAGGCGATCCATCATTCCGCCGTGGCCTGGCAGGATACCCGACATATCCTTCAGTCCCACGTCGCGTTTGAGCATGGATTCGGTCAGATCACCCACGGTGGCAGCCACGGCAATGAGCGGACCCACAACCAGACCCCACCACCAGCGTCCGCCGAGAGGCACAATGAAACACGCTGCCACAGCCATACACATGGCCACTGAACCAATAAAACCTTCCCACGACTTCTTCGGAGAGATGCGCGGAGCCATCGGGTGACGGCCGACGAGAACACCGCAGGCCCAGCCGCCCAGATCGTTTGAGCAGGTCACCGCCAGATACATCACCAGAACCCAGCGCCACGACTGACCCGAGATCATTGTGGCAACGAATGAGGCAAAGAACGGTACGTATACGGCGATAAAAGCCGTGTAGACGAGGTCTCGTCCGTGCGGGCGGTCACCGTCGGGGTCGAGCAGACGCCATGCGCTGGCGATGGCAACAGTGAGAGCCAGAATTCCGGCGCTTACTCCAATCCCGCCCTGGCGGGCGCAGACGATCATCGCAACGGCACCGACATACAGGGGAGCAGTCGGGACGATAATGCCGTCACGGCGCACAGCAGCGGCCAGTTCCCAGATGGCGACCAAGGACATCACGCATACGACTGCGGCGACGGCCCACCGGCCAATAGCGACAGCTACGCCGACAATCGTGATGAGGACGATTGCCGTCGCGATCGCAGCTGGAAGGTTACGTCCAGCGCGTCCGGACACTGACAGAGGTTTGTGATCCTGGGTGGGCCCTGGACGAAAAACCTGTGTGATGATGGTGCGTGTCGAGGCGTGTGCCATCAGATCGTCAGCAGTTCGCTTTCCTTCGATTCGAGAAGCTCGTCGATCTGGCTGACGTGTTCGCGGGTCGTGTTTTCCAAAGACTTTTCCGCGCGTTCGATCTCGTCTTCCCCAGCGTCTCCGTCTTTCTTCATCTTGTTGAGCTGATCCATGGCTTTGCGTCGCACGGCGCGCACGGACACGCGAGCTTCTTCAGCCTTGGTCTTGGCCTGCTTGACATAGTCGCGGCGACGCTCCTCGGTGAGCGATGGCAGCACCACACGGATGACGTTGCCGTCGTCCGAGGGGTTGACACCCAGGTCAGATTCGCGGATAGCGCGCATGATCTCTGCGGTCGAATTGCGATCGTAAGGAGAGATCAGGACGGTGCGCGCCTCGGGAATCTGGAACGAGGCCAGCTGTTGCATCGGTGTGGGTGCGCCGTAATAGTCCACCATGATCTGCTGGAACATGCCGACGTTGGCGCGTCCAGTGCGAATATTGCCGAAGTCTTCCTTCGCCACTTCGATGGCGCTGTCCATTTTGTCTTCTGCTTCGAGCAGAACATCATCAATCACGTTTACTCCTCGTCATCTGAAGGTGTTGCAGTCACTAGCGTACCGATTGATTCGCCCATCAGTGCCTTAGTGATGTTTCCTGGTTCGGACATTCCAAACACGCGCATGGTCAGTCCGTTGTCACGACTCAGAGCAAATGCGGCAGCATCTACAACTTTCAAGCCGCGAGCCAATGCATCCGAGTATGTCAGAAAATCGAAGCGACGGGCATTCGGATTGGAACGCGGGTCGTCATCGTAAACACCGTCGACCCCATTCTTCGCGACGAGTAGTTCGTCGCAGTGGGTTTCCAGTGCGCGCTGAGCGGAGACAGTGTCGGTCGAAAAGTACGGCATTCCGGCACCAGCACCGAAGACGACCACGCGGCTCTTTTCCATGTGACGAATGGCGCGCAGCGGAATATAGGGCTCAGCGACCTGTTGCATGGAGATGGCGGTCTGCACACGACTGGGGACGCCAGCCTGTTCGATGAAGTCCTGCAATGCCAGGGCATTCATGACAGTACCGAGCATCCCCATATAGTCGGCGCGTGCACGGTCCAGTCCAGAGCGTGACAATTCGGCACCTCGGAAGAAGTTGCCCCCGCCCACCACAATGGCGACCTGGATGCCCTGGTGAACTGCCTGCGCGACCTGTTCGGCAATCTGTCTGACGACGGTAGGGTCGAGACCTACTTTGCCACCGCCGAATGCTTCTCCTGACAGTTTCAGTAATACTCGGCGCTGAGACATCGCCATGCACTCTCCTTATTGTGATGATGGCCCCGTCCGTGTGGGCGGGGCCATCATGGCTACTGTTTAAGCTCCGACGTGGAGACGAACGAAGTCGGTCAGAGTTGCGCCGGCTTCCTTGAGAACCTGTCCAACGGTCTTGGAGGGGTCACGAGCGTACTCCTGGTCGACCAGGCAGTTGTCCTTGAAGTATGCGTTCAGGCGGCCTTCAACGATCTTGGGCACGATGTTCTCAGGTTTGCCTTCCTGCAGCGTGATCTTCTCGAGAGTCGAGCGCTCCTGTGCCAGTACATCGGCCGGAACGTGGTCGCGATCAAGGTACGTCGGCTGGTAGGCAGCGATGTGCATAGCAACGTCGTGTGCAATCTCGCGGCCAGCTTCGTCAGTGGAGACGAGAACGCCGACCTGCGCAGGTAGGTCAGGGCTGGTCTGGTGCAGGTACAGGGTGACCAGTTCGCCTTCGAGACGGACGATACGGCGAATCTCAAGCTTTTCGCCGATCACGGCGCCCATCGTGTTGAGCGCATCCTGCACGGTTCCTTCCTCATGGGAAGCTGCCAAAAGATCCTCGAGGGTGGCTGCGCCGGAGTTGACTGCCGATTCGAGAACCGAATGGGCGAAGTCAATGAACTTCTGGTTCTTGGCAACGAAGTCGGTCTCAGAGTTGACCTCAACCAGGATGCCGGCCTTGTCATCGACAACGGTGCCGACAAGCAGTCCAGCCGAGGCAACACGGTCTTCGCGCTTGGACAGGGACTTGAGGCCCTTGAGTCGGATGATTTCAAGAGCTTTGGCCTGGTCGCCGTCAGCTTCGGTCAGTGCCTTCTTGACGTCCATCATGCCTGCGCCGGTCTGTTCACGCAGAGCCTTGACGTCAGCAGCGGTGAAATTCGCCATTGCTGTCAGTCCTTTCGCAAAAAGTGTAGTGGTCTGCTGAAGCTCTCACTGAGCGTCAGCTGAGGTTTCTTTCTCGGATGCTTCTTCTGACGCGGGTGCGGCTTTTTCAGCCTTTTCTTCGGCCTTTTCTTCAGCCTTGTCCTTGGTTGCTTCTTCAGCAGCCTTGTTGCCCTCAAGCAGCTCGCGTTCCCATTCTGCCAGTGGTTCGGACTGTTCGCCTTCGGTGCTGTCGTCAGCTTCAGCATCCTTCTGGCGGCGCGAGTTGCGTGCGAGGAGGCCTTCGGCTGCTGCATCAGCAATTACGCGGGTCAGCAGGGACACGGCGCGGATCGCATCATCGTTACCGGGGATGCGGTAGTCGACCTCGTCAGGATCAGCGTTGGTGTCGAGGATGGCAACGATCGGGATGTTGAGCTTCTGAGCCTCTGCCACTGCCAGGTGCTCCTTGGTGGGATCAACGATCCACAGCGCTGACGGCAGGGAGGACATGTCGCGGATACCACCAAGGGTACGGGCAAGCTTGTCCTTTTCGCGGCTCATCATGAGCAGCTCGCGCTTGGTGTGTCCGGAGGATGCGACATCCTCGAAATCGATTTGCTCGAGTTCCTTCAGACGCTGCAGTCGCTTGGAAACGGTGGAGAAGTTGGTCAGCATACCGCCGAGCCAACGGTGGTTGACATACGGCATGCCAACACGTGAGGCCTGCTCTGCAATGGCTTCCTGGCCCTGCTTCTTCGTGCCGACGAACAAAATGTTGCCTCCATGAGCAACGGTTTCCTTCACGAAGTCGTATGCAATGTCGATGTCAGCGATTGTCTGCTGAAGGTCAATGATGTAGATGCCGTTGCGTTCCGTGAGGATGAAGCGCTTCATCTTCGGGTTCCAGCGACGGGTCTGATGGCCAAAGTGAACGCCAGATTCCAACAGCTGGCGCATGGTGACGACTGCCATGATCGTCCTTTCTGCGCAATGCGCAGGTCGGGGCACGCAGATGCGTACCGGTTCTCGGTTGTTATCGGCATTATGCCGATCCTGGTGCCATGACCGGATGCCGCCCCGTAGGGACCGTGGCATCCGTGCCCCGCCCTCGTCAATTTTCGTGTGAAAACTCGAGTGCGGAAATGACACGCGAAGTCGCCCGCTGATGCGGACGCTCCCCACATTGTAGTCCACGTGGTGGGCATCTCCGCCTTCCGGAACTGTGAAGCCCGTCCCTAAACGTCCGTTTCAGAACGTGTCCACAGGTAGATGCGTCGCGTCGACGTGTCCACAGGAGCGCGGCAAGCGATTGCGTACAAAGCACAGGTAGGTGACAGTGTCGGCATGAGAGTAAGAGGTCAAAGCGCGGGTCGGGTGCTATGCATGCTCGCAGGGGCGCTATCCGTATCGGTCGCCGCGTGGGCGGGTGCAGCGCAGCCACTGCGCGATGCGCGCGAGCCGTGGTTATGGCCCAGTGGAGATCCTGTGCCGGTCGCACGCGCTTTCGACGACCTTGAGCACAATTGGCTGCCGGGGCATCGAGGGGTCGATCTGGATGTGCTGGTCGGCTCACCGGTTTACGCGCCAGCGGACGGCACAGTTGTGGTGGCAGGCGTCATTGTCGATCGGCCGGTGGTCTCTGTGTCGCACGGATCGGTGCGTTCAACGTTCGAGCCGGTTGAAGCCACGGTCACGCCCGGCGATGAGGTTCGCAAGGGTGATGTGATCGGCCATGTTGCCAGTGGCCACTCCCCCGGCGCTTTGCATTGGGGCGTGAAGTCTGGCCCCCGGACCTACCATGACCCGCTCAGATTCCTCGTTGGACCGATTGTCTTGAAGCCGTGGGAGTGACGCTAGGGGTCACGCACGCGGATGTGCCTGACGGTAGATCGCCGACAGACGCGCAGCATCGACATGCGTGTAGCGCTGCGTGGTCTGCAATGATGAGTGCCCCAGGATCTCCTGAACAACGCGCAGGTCGGCGCCGCCTTCAAGAAGATGCGTGGCGGCGCTGTGGCGCAACGCGTGCGGCGCAACGTCCCGCACACCTGCCCTGGCTGCCAGTCGATGCAGGCGAGCTCGAACAACACGCGGGTCGATACGTTTGCCGTGCTCACCCAAAAATGCGGCGTTCGTTGTCACGCGCGCATCGACGAGGGCGACGCGACCACGATCCAACCACATATGCAGTGCCTGAGCTGCCGGATCGCCCAGGGGAACAACGCGTTCCTTGTCGCCCTTGCCGAGCACTCTCAGGCATTGCCGGTCGAATGCGAAGGACCCCAGATCCAAACCGCATAGCTCGGAGACGCGTATGCCGGTTGAATAGAGCGTTTCCACCATTGCCCAGTCACGGATATGGACCGGATCGCCGTCGCGCGCTTCCTGACGTGCATAGTCCATGAGTGCGCGCGCCGCCTGAATGTCGAGGACATGTGGTAGGCGCTGGTCACGCGAAGGTGCGGTGACGAGGAGGGCGGGGTCTGCGCTCAGATGCCCGTGATGGTGCGCCCAGCTGGTGAATCCGCGGATGGAGGCGATGCGCCGAGCCAGGGTCGCCCGACTCATCCCATCATTGGCCATGTGGGCGAGCCACTGACGAATCGAGCTGGTGGTCACTGCGTGATCCAGTGTGGTGCCGTTTGCGATGCGCTGGTCCAGAAAATCTGCAAACTCATTCAGGTCAGTTCGATAGGCGCGCGCAGTGTTGGCTGACAGGCCACGCGAGTGCGCGAGCTCATCAATCCACACGTCGATGAGCTCCCGTACCGGTTGTGTCCTAGCATCACTCACGCGCCTATTTTACGCGGTGCGCTTCCACCGACCGTGTGTGTGCGCTGCGAGCCCTGCAAGCTCGAGAGCGCCCAATGCGCTCATCACATCCTCTATGCTCATCCCTGCCGTGACGGTTATGGCATCCACGCTGGAAGCGGCGCGCCTAGGCAGCGCTTCCCACACTCTGCGCTGGTGGCAAGGCAGGGCGTCGATGCCGTGGTCGGGTGATTGAGGCTGGTCGAAGAGCGGTTCTGTGTTTCCGATGTTCAGGTCAAGGGTGCTGACCATCTCAATAACATCTGCGCTGTCGCGGATCAGCGTGCCGCCCTCACGAATCAACCGATGGCAGCCTCGTGACATTGCTGATGTAACAGGGCCTGGAACAGCTCCGACGTGCCGTCCCAGCTCCATGGCGCGCCGCGCTGTTGCCAGCGCCCCGGATCGCTGATCGGCTTCAACGACGATGGTCGCTTGTGCCAACGCCGCGATAACGCGGTTACGCGTGAGAAAACGCCAGCGTGCAGGGCGCCACCGTGGCGGTACCTCACTCATCAGCGCACCCGCCTCATGGCTGACTATCTCGTCAAAAAGTTGACGGTGTGCTACGGGATACGGTCGTTCGAGTCCGCCAGCCATCACGGCAATAGTGGGGCCCGGAGGCGAGGCGAGTGCTCCCCTATGTGCTGCGATGTCAATGCCGAACGCGCCTCCGGACACCACGCACATACCTTTGGACGCCAGCTCGTATCCCATGTCGGCAGCAATCTTCTCACCAACCCGGGTGCAGGCTCGTGATCCGACAATGGCGACGGTAGGGCGATCGAGCAGGTGGCCTCGCACCCATAGGCACACCGGCCGCTCGTGTTCCAAGTCGTTCAAAGCCTCAGGCCATTTGCTATCGCTCGGAATCAGCAGCTGACCACCGACGCGTTCAATCCATTCAAGGTCCCCGGCCGGGTTGGCGACCACGGCTCGTGGATGCCAACGCTTCCAGACAGTCTCCCAATCCCGAGGAATTCCCTGCGCAGTTCGCTCAAGTGCAAGTGGCAAGCTGCCCGGCGTGTCTGCACACACCCAGGCGATCGCCTCATCATCGTCCAGAGCGAGGCGAAGCGCATGGGCGTACACGTCACCCGGTTCGATCACACTGGACCACCAGGCAGCAATATGATGCTCATCGGGCAGTAGGGGGATCGTCATAATCTTCTCCTGTTCGAAGTGAATACGCCATCGTGAAGTCATTCATGGTGGGATGGTTGTGACCTGCCAGATCAGCGATCGTCCATGCCACTCGCAGGACTTTGTCCGCGCCGCGCATTGACAGTGAGCCGCAATCCACTGCGCGCGACATTGCGCATGCGATTGCCTCGTCGGGCATGAAATCCCGCCGCAGGACGGAGCCAGGAACTTCTCGGTTGAGTCTCCAGGGTGTCCCCTCGAAGCGGCGGCGTTGTCGCTGGCGGGCCTCCTCCACACGCTCGCGAACGCATGCCGAAGTCTCCCCCGTATCCATCGCGAAGTCTCCCGCGGTAGGTCTGGACACATTCAATTGAATGTCGACACGATCAAGAAGCGGTCCAGACAGGCGCGACAAGTAGCGGCGCTGCTGCATGGAGGTACATGTGCATCGAGCATGCTTGGAGTTCCGGTTACCACAGGGGCACGGGTTGGTCGCCAAGACGAGCTGAAAAGATGCCGGGAACGTGACGGTGGCGCGCGAGCGGTGAATCGTCATCACACCGTTTTCCAACGGTTCACGTAAGGCATCCATCACTGAGGGGGCAAACTCAGCAGCTTCATCAAGAAACAGCACTCCCCCATGTGCAAGGGAGATGGCGCCTGGTCGCCCCACTGATTGTCCCCCACCCACGAGGGCCGGCATCGATGCCGAGTGGTGTGGAGCTTCGATCGGAGGCTGAGTGATCAGTCCGTGCTCTGCGCTCCACGCCTGCGCCAGACAATGCAGCGCGGTCGTCGTGAGTGATGTGTCAGTATCCAAAGGTGGCAGGATGGTCGGCAACGCGCGCGCAAGCATGGTCTTTCCGGCTCCTGGCTCCCCTATCAGCATGATGTGGTGTCCCCCTGCTGCGGCGATCTCAAGGCCTGTCCGGGCATAAGACTGGCCTCGTACATCGCTCAAATCAAGTAAGGACGGACACTGCGCGCTGGAACTGTAGTGATCGCACTCGCCCTCGGAAGGATGGGAGAAGCCTACGCTTCCGCTGCGCTGGGCAATGCCGCCAACAGATTCGACTAAATCCGCCAGATGCTCGTAGCCGTGGACGGATACACCCGGCACCAGCGCCGCCTGAGCGACACTTGCTGCTGGGACCACGATATCCGTGGTACCGCCTCGTGCAGCACCTATGACAGCTGCGAGAAGGCCAGGCGGAGGCCGCAGCGACCCATCCAGCCCCAGTTCGCCCAAGAAAAGCGTGTCCACCACAGCGTCGGGCGGGATCTGTCCACTGGCCAGCAGAACAGACAGTGCGATCGCCAAATCAAACCCTGATCCTGACTTGGGTAGGCCGGCCGGTGACAGGTTGACGGTGACGCGCTGGTTGGGAAGGCCCAGCCCGCAGGCACTGAGTGCGGAGCGCACACGGTCCTTGGATTCACGCAAAGACGCGTCCGGTAAACCGACCAGAGTAAATGAGACCACACCGTTCGCGACAGATGTCTCCACATTGACTATGTGACCATCCATGCCGATCAACGCAATCGTGCGGATCGAGGCCGTCTGCCCGCTCATAGCTGAATGCCCTGACACCAGGTGATATCCGCATTGCGACGCAGCCATTGAGCGCCGTGGCCGCTCTCAAGTGCGCGACTCAAGCATGCTGCCTGGCTGGGGCTGACCTCGATTGAGACCACATCAAATCTGATCGGCGCTTCCGGCCGGTTGGCCGCGCACCATGCGGCCGCTGCCTGCGCGATGCGCGTGAACTTAACGTGTGTCACGGCTTCGAGGCCACTGCCGAACCTGTCACCAATACGCGTTTTCACCTCAATAAAGGTGGTCATCCTTGTGCTGCTACGCGCAATGAGGTCAATCTCGCCGCGAGTCCCGTTTCTCCAGTTACGTGCGAGGACCTCGTATCCACACTCCTGTACGACGCGGGAAGCGCAGTCTTCTCCGGCGCGGCCCAGTGTACCTCGCCAGTCGATGCGTTCGTCGGTTGCTGTCATAGTGCAACCGTGCCAACGAGGTCGAGTCAGTGGCTATCGCGGCTTCAGTATCTGTGGATGCGATGCCTGTACACACGGCATCTGTGGAAGGATCTCTTCCGGGAAGTATCCTGTGGATAGAGCTATTTGAACAGGCTACAGGGCCTATGGGATGTCAAGCTCAGGCTTCGACAGCTCTTCGACGTTGACATCCTTATACGTAATGACCCGCACTGACTTCACGAAGCGAGAAGAGCGGTAAATGTCCCACACCCATGCATCAGTCAACGTCAGCTCGAAGAAAACGTCGCCGCCCATCGGTCGGGCCTGCACATCAACCTTGTTGCACAGATAGAAGCGTCGCTCGGTTTCCACCACGTACGAAAACAGACCGATCACGTCGCGGTATTCACGAAACAGGTCAAGTTCGAGGCTATTCTCGTAGCCTTCCAGATCATCTGCGCTCACGGTATCATCATGCCCTGTTCGTCAAATTCGTGCTGGGCTCCACGCCGGGAAGTTTCCACGAACGCCGATGCTGGTCACACGCACCCATGCGGCTCAGGGCGTCAATATGGGTGCGCGACGCGTACCCTTTATTGTGAATCCAGTCGTATCCTGGATCCTCCAGCGAGCACATCAATCTGTCTCGCTCCACCTTCGCCAGAACGGACGCAGCGGCAATGACTGCACATTCTGCATCTCCATGCACGCGCGTCATGATGGAAACGTCAGTGCCGACGGGAGAAACACCCAGAAGATCTGCAGCGAGCCAGTTATGAACACCATCAAGTAAAGTCACCCCGATAGTGGCACCATCCCCTCTCACCGCTTCAATCGCCCGCGATGCTGCCAATCTTAGAGCGCCGATGATGCCACCCTCGTCAATTTCTGCGGGGCTGGCCATGCCGACTGCCGAGGCGGCGACCCACTGGTGAATAGGGTCAACGAGCTCTTCTCGAGCGCGTGCAGAGAGCATCTTTGAGTCTGCAAGTCCAACAGGAGCAGGTCCCGATTTTTCAGTCACGAGGGCGACTCCCACGGCAACGGGACCAGCAATTGCGCCGCGTCCCACTTCGTCCACACCTAAAACGGTGGGATATGACTGCAGCAATTCGCACTCGACGTCACGTGTGGCAAAGCGGCGAAGCTGACGCATCACGAATCTTTCACGGCTGAGAAAACATCACGATCGCCTAGCCAGCTCCAGTGACCGAGGGGCCACAGCACCATCGTTGCGCGGCCGACGATCTCGTCAGTGTCAATGAATGCATTCTCGAGCGGGTCCATATGGAAACGTGAGTCAGCGGAATTCGGGCGATTGTCCCCCATCACCCACACTGATCCTTCGGGGACGGTGACGTCGAATTCCATACGCGATGCTGGTTCGCCTGCAGGAATGTACGGTTCGGTGATCTCCTGGCCATTGACGGTGAGTGCGCCGTTCGCGGTGCAGCATTGGACACGGTCTCCGCCTACTCCGATGACGCGCTTGACCAGCGTCTGTTCGCCGTTAGCTGGGAGGATGCCGATAAATTCTCCCACCGAACGCAGGATTCTCCCTGCACCTTCTGATTCTGCGCGAGGAAGCCATCCCTTTGCATCGTTGAACACGATCACGTCACCGCGCTCGATATCGCCTCGGAAGGTCGAAATTCGTGAGACGACGATGCGGTCATTTTCGACGAGCGTGGAACGCATCGAGGGCGAGGGAATCCAGAACATCTGGAAAATAAAAGCGCGAATGACGGTGGACAGGACGAGTGCGCCCACCACGATGATGGCGCACTCTTTCAACCATGAGAAACCGCTTGGCTTCTTCTGCAAAGAGTCATCCTGGTCGGAGTCGTGGTAGCGCTTTCTGTGCTGGATCGGTTGGTAGTTCACGCGTCGACTTCCTCTGAAACTGAGGCCCGGTACCGTGGAGGTACCGGGCGCTCGTGAGTCTCGTTCACTCAGTGAACTCGCGGTGCTCGCGCACACGCGCCGCCTTGCCATGACGATCACGCAGGTAGTACAGCTTCGCGCGGCGCACATTACCGCGGGAAGTGACCTCAATGTGGTCAATGGTAGGCGTGTGGATCGGGAAGGTACGCTCAACGCCGACACCGAATGAGATCTTTCGGACGGTGAACGTCTCGGACACGCCGTGACCACGGCGTGCAATAACGATCCCCTGGAAGACCTGAATACGGCTACGGTTACCTTCAACGACTCGTACGTGAACCTTCACCGAGTCTCCAGCACGGAAAACCGGAATGTTATCGCGCAATGACGGTGCATCAACAGCATCCAGTTTCTGCATTTTTACTCCTCAACGTTTCTGCCGCAGGTCAGTCCCGTTTATACGGCGGATCTTGGTCCGCAATTCTTGAGCAGATCGTGCTTTCTGGCGCTCCCCCCGCGGCAGGCTACGCCCAGCTGATCTGACGTTCTAGTGTGCCACAAGAATCGGGTGCTTCCCAAGTCCTGTGAGCTATTCGTGGCGTGATCGCGGCGTGATGTTACGCACGAATACGTCATCGATATTGGCTTTCTCCCCCACCATGAACGTGCGCCTGCCGGCCACTGAGAAACCATGACGCTTGTAGAACGTCTGAGCGCGTTTATTGGCGATCGAGGTTCCCAGGGCAATCTGTGAGTTGCGCCCCTGAGCTTCCACATCTGCGACCGCACGCTCGATCATCGCTCCGGCCACACCTGACCCCTGCCAGAATTCTCTCACGTAGCATTTGGACAGATATGCCGCCCCTAGCTCAAGCTTCCCAGGCCGCACCATCTGGGTAGGCATTCCGTCGGGCCCGGACAGAATAGTCAGGGTGTAGCCGATCAGCTCCGATGAAGCACCGCGCAACTGCGCGACCAGGATCCGGTAGACGGACGGGGACGCGAGCATGCGTTCAAATTCGCTGGGAGACAGGCTTTCCTCAATGAAGGCTGCAATATCGTCCTGACTGACGTAGTCCGGACATGCCAGTGGGAACGTGTTGGCTGCAAGCTCAGAAAGAGCCTCTGCTTCCCCTTCACGCGCCAGCCGTATCATGACATCGCGTCGCTTGGGGGTGATGATCGTGCCGGCACCGGCCAGCACTTCCTTGTCGCGGGTTGACAGGCATTGTGCATCGAGCCGATCAATGAGGTCGGGCCGACGGTGAGCAGTTCTGACCAGTGATCGATCACGGCGCCACCGGTCAATGTCGGCGTGGTTGCCGCTGGTGAGCACGTCGGGCACGTCAATGCCGCGCCACGATCTGGGCCTGGTATACACGGGATATTCGATCAGGCCATCGGGCCCATAGGATTCTTCGTCAAGAGATTCAGGATTGCCGAGGACACCCTCGAGCAGTCGTGACACGGATTCGACAAGGACGAGTGCTGCGGCCTCGCCGCCATTGAGGATGTAGTCGCCGATGGAGTATTCGAGGACTTCCACTTCCTGCTCGCGATAGAAGTCGGCAACGCGTTGATCGATACCTTCATATCGTCCGCAGGCAAGGATGATCTGGTCGACTTCCGCTAGTTTTTCCACACGGCGCTGATCCAGCGGCGTGCCGGACGGGGTCGGAATCGCGAGGACTCTTCGGGCGGAGTCAGAGTGGGAATCATCCAGGTCGACGCTCAGAACCTGGTCGATGCCGCGGCCCCACACGTCGGGCCGCATCACCATTCCTGCTCCCCCGCCGTACGGCGCGTCATCGACAGTGCGATGACGATCCGTTGTCCATTGACGCAGATCATGGGTGTGAATGTCGAGTAGATCCGCGTCCTGGGCCTTGCCCAGAAGGGACAGGTCCAAGACGTCAAAGTAGTGCGGGAAGATGGTGAGCAGATCAATTCGCACGCCGCTATTCTCCGTCCATGTCGTAGTTATCGTCGAACAGACCCGGGATCGGATCAATCGTCATGGTTCCCTCGTCCACGTTGACTTCCGGTACCAGGGCGCTGACAAATGGCACCAGTACTTCCCGGCCATCGGCATCGACAATGATAAGATCCTGCGCAGCTCCGGGCTGCATACCGGTGACTGTTCCCAGGTGTTCGCCCAGCAAAGTGACGGCTTCCAGTCCGGTGAGCTGGTGGGGATACCACGCGTCATCCTCATCGAGGGCATCCACCATTAATTCCGTGCCGCGCAGGTCCTCAGCCTGTTCGCGGGTGGAAATTTCTTCGAAGCCCGCCAGGACGCGGTCTTTGTGTGCACGCAAAGATCGCATCGTCAAAGTGCTGTATTCGCTGTGAGAGGTGTGCACAGTGGTGCCGGGAGCCAGCGCCTGGGGCCGGTCCGTCGTGACTGTCACGTACACTTCGCCCTTCAGGCCGTGGGCCGTCCCCACCACTGCCGCTCTGAGCTGCATCTTTGCTCCTCACGGTGTTGTGGGGTCCGGCTCATGTTGAGCGGACCCCACACCTATGCCATATACAGCCTTGGCGCTGTTACTCCTGGTCAGTATCAATCACGTCAACCCTGACGGAGCCGCGAGTCGACAGGCCGTTCATTACGGCGCGCAGTGCGCGTGCGGTGCGACCCGACCGGCCGATCACGCGACCCAGATCATCCGGGTTAACCCGAACTTCCAGCAGCTGCCCGCGCCGGATCGACCGCCGCGTGACACGCACATCGTCAGGATTGTCAACAATTCCGCTGACAAGGTGTTCCAAGGCATCGGCCAGCATTACTCAGCGTCCTTTTCCTCAGCTGGAGCCTCGGCTGCCTCGGCAGCCGGTTCTTCTGCGGATTCTTCGGCTGGGGCGTCGGTTTCAGCTTCGGCTGCCTCGGCTGCTTCAGCCTCAGCCTGAGCCTTGGCTTCAGCCTCGGCCTTTTCCTTTTCAGCTGCAACCTTGGCCTTACGCTTTTCAGCATCTTCCTCAGCGGCCTTAATGGCCTTTTCGGCTTCTGCTGACTGATCGGTCTCAGCGACCTTGACGCGCGAGACGGCGTCCTTCTTGCCGTTGAACTTGGCAATGTCACCGGTCAGCACGAGCAGGTTACGCACCGTGTTCGAGGGCTGCGCACCCACTGAAAGCCAGTACTGCGCGCGCTCGGAGTCGATCTTAATGATGGAGGGGTCGCGGGTCGGATCATAGATGCCGACCTCTTCAATGACCTGACCATCGCGCTTCTTACGCTGGTCAACGACAACGACGCGGTAGAAGGGCGCATGGATCCTACCAATGCGCTTCAAACGAATACGAACTGCCACTTGTGTGGTCACTCCTGTTTCTAACTCGGGTTGGATCGCACATGGTATCGGTGGGAAACACGATGTCACGATAGATCCTGGACACAGTCTCGAGTGGTGAGAGGGACCAACCCTCGACCGGGTACAGCACTCCATTGTGCCACGCATCGGTCTCAATTCCCAGATCTTGTTCCTCTCATCCTCTGTTTCCTGGCGTGTGATCGATCACGACGAGGGCTCACGAGAAGTGGAAATTCAGTGGGCGAAACACCACAATAGCCTTATGAGCACACATGGTGACGTCACGAATGATGATGAGCGCATTGCTCACGACCTGGCGATCCTGGCGGGGGCTGCAGCGCGCGCCGTGGCCAGCTATCTGCGGCGCGCTGTCAGCCACGTTGAATCCGTTGACTTCAAAGCTGACCACCACGATCCAGTCACTGTACATGACAAGCGCGTGGAATCTGCGCTGCATGTTCTCCTGGGCTATTTTGTTCCGGGCTCACGCGTACTGGGTGAGGAAACTGGTGAACGCACCCTGCCCCGAAAATTCGACGGGCCGACCGAGGAGTTCACCGAGCACTTCGAATTTCCCACATCCCCCCTAGTTCAGGGTGCCAGGCGCCGCTGTACGTCGCTGGCTGAGCGCGTCAGGTGGATCGTCGACCCCATCGACGGGACGGCGAATTTCGCAGCCGGAATGCCTTATTTCAACACGTCAATCGCTGCTGAGCTGGACGGCGCAGTCGTTGCTGGCGCAATCAATGCTCCGATCATGGATCACCTGTTCCTCGCTGATCTCACTCATGCGTGGCTGCGCACTGACGAGGAAGACATCGACATTCACGCCCAGGGTCCCACGAGCGAGCGAGACGCGGTCGTGCTGTCATATCACCCGTCACTGCATTCATTCATTGACGATCCTGCCGGTTCAGCTGAAGAATACGCTCGCCTGGCGTCAACGTATCAGGCTGTTCGTCGGCCAGGTGCCGCAGCCCTCGACCTGGCGATGGTCGCGTCTGGAAGGGCTGGTGCAATGCTGGCCGGGACGATGAAGCCGTGGGATGTGGCAGCCGGTATCCACATGGTCAAAGTGGCAGGCGGGAACGTCGTGAATGCCCCGATGGGCACTGATCTTCCCGACGGAGTGCGTCCAGGCGTGGCAGCGTGGGTCGGCTCGATGGAGGCCCCCGTCCTCCAGGAGCTTCTTCACCAGGCTGACAGCCGGCGCTCAGGCGACGCGCGTCCCGCCCAAGATGACGGCGACCGGTCGTGACAGTTCGGTAATGTCTGCACGAGGATCGGCCTCGTAGACCACGCAGTCAGCTGGCGCACCATCGTACAGACTGGGATAGCCGAGGGCGTCGCGAGCCTGCCAGGTCGCGATGTCGAGAATCTTGGCTGGCGGCAAGCCTGCCGCGTGCCATCGGGCAAGTTCTGCTGGAAGGGATCCGTGATCCTGGTAGCCGCCGGCATCTGTTCCGGGAAGCAGGTGGACTCCTGAATCGAAGAGGCGCTCATAATGGTCGTGTCGTCCCTCGTAAAGCGTGCGCATGGTCTGCGCGTAGCGCGCGAACTTGCCGTCGGCAGCCTGCGCGAAGGATTCGAAGAGTTCGATTTGGCAGAGCGTGGGTGTGATGACAACACCTTGCCGTCTGGCCTCACTGAGCTGATCATCGTCCATACCGGAACCGTGTTCGATTCCGTCGACGCCGGCTGCCAGCAGATCGTCGATTGCTGCGTGAGAAAACGTGTGAACGGTCAGGCGCGCGCCAGATTCGTGCGCGGCGGCAACTGCGTCACGCAGGACCTCACCTGGCCACAGGGGGCGCAGATCCGATTCTGATCCTTCACTGCGGTCGATCCAGTCCCCCACGATTTTGACCCATCCATCCGAGCGGGCCGCTTCCTGTGCGACCGCTTCAGGCAGTTGCGAGGGCGTGGCCAGTTCGCGCGAAATGCCACGAATGTAGCGTTTAGGGCGTGACAGGTGTGTGCCGCAGCGGATCAAGTGCGGCAATGTGGGATCGTGTTGAATATGCGACGTATCGACAGGACTGCCGCAGTCACGCATGAGCAGAACTCCGCTGTCACGGTCTGCTTGAGCCTGCCGAATCTGTGTTTCCTGATCGACAGGACCGTGAGGACCCAGGCCAATGTGACAATGCACGTCAACGAGGCCGGGAATGATCCACCCGGTCAGTTCCTCTTCATCCGCGGCCCGAGGCTGTGCGGCCGTGGAGATTCTGCCGTCACAAATCGACCAGGAGCCTTGCGTCCATGCGGCGGGCTGCGACCCGTCTGAGGAGGGACGCCACAGAGCTGTTCCTGTCAGGCGCATGATATCCGTCAGAATCCGTTGAGCATGCGCTGAATATCCTCGGGCAGTTGGTCCATAGAGGGGCGTTGGGCAGCGCCCTGGCCCTGACCAATGCCGAATGCGCTACCCGACGAGGACGCATTGTTCCTGCGTTCACTGGCTGGAAGCATTGCTTCGAGTTCCTGCTGGCGACGCTTGGCTGGGTTTCCTGAACGCGCCTTCTTCTTCACGCGCGCACGCTGAGCCTTGGCACGGCGTGCATCTTCACGCTGTTTGGCGCGGCCACCATGTCCCGGCATATTCCCCATTCCGGGGAAGCCGCCGGCAGCGCCCATTTGACCCATCATCTCGCGGGCTGCTTCGAAGCGCTTGACCAGTGCGTTGACTTCCGTCACCGTGGTACCTGAACCGCGGGCAATACGGGCACGGCGCGATCCGTTGAGAATCTTGACGTCGTTGCGTTCGGCGGGCGTCATGGAACGGACGATTGCTTCGACACGGTTGACTTCTGACTCATCGAAGTTGGCGAGCTGGTCCTTCATCTGCGCCATTCCCGGAATCATTCCGAGAACCTTGCGCATGGATCCGAGTTTGCGGACCTGCTGGAGCTGGTTGAGAAAGTCTTCGAGGGTGAGCTGGCCACTCATGGCCTTCTCAGCGACCTTCTCGGCTTCCTCCTGATCCATCTTCTTTTCGGCCTGCTCGATCAGGGTCAGAACGTCACCCATATCAAGAATTCGGCCGGCCATGCGGTCTGCGTGGAATCGTTCAAAATCGTCGAGGCCTTCGCCCGTTGAGGCAAAGAGGATCGGCGCACCGGTCACGCCGCGTACGGACAGCGCAGCGCCGCCTCGGGCATCGCCGTCAAGTTTCGACAAGACGACACCGGTAAAGCCGACGCCATCCCTGAACGCGGTCGATGTCTGCACGGCATCCTGGCCAACCATTGCGTCCAGGACGAACATGATTTCGTGCGGATTGACGGCGTCACGAATCGCGATTGCCTGATCCATCATTTCCCGGTCAACACCGAGGCGCCCAGCGGTATCGACGATTGCCACGTCGAAACCATTGTTGATGGCGTAGTTGACGCCGGTTCGCGCCACGTAGACAGGATCACCGACTCCGTTCCCCGGCTCCGGTGCCCACACCTTGACTCCGGCACGCTCGCCCAGAACTTGCAGCTGCTGGACGGCATTTGGGCGCTGAAGGTCCGATGCAATCAGCATGACCTTCTTGCCTTCTTCCGTCAGCCACTTGCCGAGCTTGCCGGCAAGGGTTGTCTTACCGGCACCCTGAAGGCCGGCCAGCATGAACACGGTCGGCCCCCGGTCAGCGAAGTGGAGTTCACGCGTTTCGCCGCCGAGGGTTTCGACCAGCTGGTCGCGCACGATACGCACAACCTGCTGACTGGGGTTCAGACCCTGTGAGCGGGTCGCTCCGTAAGCGCGTTCACGCACTGCGGCGGTAAATTCGCGGACGACAGGAAGGGCAACGTCAGCGTCAATCAGGGCGCGTCGGATCTGACTGACTGTTTCATCAACGTCAGATTCGCTGAGAATACCGTGCCCGCGAAGTTGTTTGAACGACTCAGTGAGACGATCTGACAGGTTGGAGAACACTGGATCCCTTCCTTCTCCGATGTGGACGCAATGGTCTTACACTAGCGCACCCACGGCGCCGTGTGCTTACGTGGCAGGCTGTCCCACAATTGCCTGAATGAATGACTCGGCATCGAAGGGCGCCAGATCGTCGACGCCCTCTCCCAGCCCCACCAGCTTGACAGGAACTCCGAGTTCCCTTTGGACCGACACCACGATTCCGCCCTTTGCGGTGCCATCCAGCTTCGTCAGGACGATTCCTGTCACTCCAGCCACTTCTGCGAAAATTTCCGCCTGGCGCATACCGTTTTGGCCGGTCGTCGCATCGAGGACCAGGAGGACCTCGTCAACGGGACTGACACGTTCCATGACACGCTTGACTTTCCCGAGCTCATCCATCAGACCTGACTTGTTCTGCAGTCGGCCCGCCGTGTCCACAATCACGACGTCAACGCCGTCGTCGACACCGCGGTGTACGGCATCAAAAGCGACGGATGCGGGATCGGCGCCTTCACGGTCGGATCGGACCACGTCAACCCCCACGCGGTTGCCCCACGTCTCCAGCTGGTCAGCCGCTGCGGCGCGGAATGTATCAGCAGCACCGAGCAGGACTGTCTTGTCCTGTGCAACAAGCAACCGGGCCAGTTTGCCAATCGTCGTCGTCTTACCTGTTCCATTGACGCCGATCACCAGCACCGACGCACTGACCTTGGTGCCGTTTTCATCAATGTGCGGCTCGCAATGCAGGGAACGATCCATAGTCGGGTCGACCAGTGCCAGAAGCTCGTCGCGTACAATCGTGCGGGCTGACTCGGCATCTGAATGTCCTTCAACCTTGACGCGGGTGCGCAGCCGCTCCATGAGCTCTTCGGTGGCCGGCAATCCCAGGTCGGCCATCAGAAGTGAATCTTCGATCTCTTCCCAGTCTGCCGCGTTGAGCTGCGCGCGCGAGAGAACTGAAAGGAGCGCATGTCCGATAGCGCCAGACTGCGCGAGGCGTCCGCGCAGACGCTGCATGCGGGAGGGAACGGATTCAGGAGTTTCGGTACGCGGTTGCGTCTCAACGTCAGGAGCCGCAGTGGTCTGACCGCTCTCAATAGTGGGTGTGCGGCGTTCTTCAAGTTCGGGGCTGGACTGTCGTCCTCGTACGCCCCACCAGATTCCCACGCCCACAAGGGCAACGAGAATCAACAGGCATACCAGACCGATCGGGCTTGTCACAAAATCGGTGAAAGTGTTCATAGTCCTATCATGGCCTATTTAATGCGTGAGTTGCATTTTACGCACGCGTCCGCGCCGCGATGCAGCCTCCATGCGTGTGGCCGCCTCTTCGACACGTACTGCTGCATCCTCGAGGCGTTCATATCCAGGCAGGTCGGTCGCATCGACATACGCCGAGCCGTCTCGCCCATTGCTCCGGAGCATCGTGTCCAGGCTGACAAGCTGAGGATCGATATCCGCGTCCTCATCTGTTCGCGCCGGGTCAGCCCAGCGTCTCGACTGGTCTTTCCAAAGAGACTGCCATGATTGGGCGCCTCGGCGTGACAAGGCCAAGCTTGCCAGGACGCCTCCTGCCAGAGCCACAACAACCAACGTTGTCAGCATGATGACCACAACAGAACCAAACATGTCTTCATTGTCATGTGTGACGCCAGCGAGAGCCACAGTAAACGCCGCACATGCTCAATTTGTTATCTGTGATCTCCTAAGCATCTGCCAGGCGCTGCGAGACGACGGTTGTGACCCCGTCACGCATCGTCACGCCGTAGAGCGCATCAGCGATTTCCATCGTGCGTTTCTGGTGGGTGATAACAATCAGCTGGCTTTCTTCCTGCAGCTCCCGGAAGATTTTGAGCAATCGCGTCAGGTTCACATCGTCGAGGGCGGCCTCAACCTCGTCCATGACATAGAACGGTGAGGGACGCGCCTTGAAGATGGCGATGAGGAATGCCAGAGCTGCCAGGGAGCGTTCTCCGCCGGACAGCAGTGACAGGCGCTTGACCTTCTTGCCCGCCGGCCTGGCTTCGATCTCGATGCCCGTTGTCAGCATCGAATCTGGATCCGTCAGCGTCAGGTTGCCCTCGCCGTTGGGGAAAAGGACCTCGAAGGTGTGGGCAAACTGTTCGCGCGTGTCGTTAAACGCGGTGGTGAATGCTTCTTCGACCAGGCGATCGACGTCGTCAATGATATGCAGCAAATCGGCTTTCGACGATTTCAGATCATTGACCTGGGAAACCAGGAATTCGTGGCGCTTGGACAGTGCTTCGTGTTCCTCCAGAGCCAGCGGGTTCACGCGGCCAAGTTTTGCCAGGTCACGTTCAGCAGCCGCCAGTGCCTTTTCCTGTTCGGGGCGCGAAAAGGCAGTCGGGTCGCCCTCGCCTGAAAAATCCGGCACGAGGTTATGGGGGCCGAATTCTTCGATGAGCTGGTCAGCTTCCAGGCTGAGTTCCTCCATCGACCGGGCGGTCGCCTGTTCCAGGCGCATCATGGTCTGTGCACGTGCGATTTCGTCCTGGTGCGCCAGGCCGGTGATCTCGGCAATTTCAGCATTCACGGCATCGAGCGCGGCGCGCAATTCGATGCGCTCATGGCTTGACTGCTGACGCAGTGATTCAGCTTCGGCGCGCAGCTGTTCCCAGTGCTCAACGATTCGAGCGGCAACGTCCACGCCGTACTGAGCCTGTTCGGCAACGCGTTGGGCAATGAGCAGCTTGCGCCGGCGCTGGTCCTCACGTTGGGCGTATCGGCTGCGCTCCTCACGGCTGCGCGCTGCTGCCTGCCTGAGAGCTCGAGCCCTTCCTCCGCTTTGTCTCGACCGTTCTTCATTGGTGCGAAGTTCCAGACGCGTGGCCGTCTCATGTTCGCGAGCTTCGCGGGCTATGCGCGCGGCTTCGCCTGCTCTCTGTTGAGCCGGCTCAGCGTCGGGAGCCGGTTCCATGTCTTTGGAGGTGCTCAACCGCTCGTCGGCGGTATCCACCTGGCTGCGTGCCCATTGAACATGCTTGGCGACTTTACGTGCGGTCGCCTCGCACCTTTGTGTCTCTGCCTGAGCAGCCTTGGCTGCCGACTGGGCGCGCGCGTATGCTTCAGCGAGCTTTGCGCGCTGCGAGTCCTGGGCACGCAAGGCTTTGAGCGCTTCGTTGGCAGCGCGGATCGCCTGATCGAGTACCTCATTTGCGTGAACCAGCTGTTCAGAGGCCTTCTGTTCGTCATCGAGGGCGTGGCGCGCTCCCTCAACGGCCTGTTCGTACTGAGCGCGCACACTCAACACCGAGGAAGTGGAGTGGCCAGATCCGATCAGTGACTCCCCCGTGACAACATCACCGTTGGACGTAACCACTGTTCGAACGCCGGGATGCTCCAGCAGGTCCTGCACTTCGTCGAGATCCCGGCACACGACGACGCTTTCGAGCAGCTTCGTGACGCTGCGCGAAACCGAGTGCGCGTGGGTGATGACGTCCAGCGCCCAGCGCGCTCCAGACGGAAGGGGGCCACGTGGCTGCTGTTCCACCTCGTTATTGCCGTCGCCGTCACCGGCGCGCATCATGCGCATCTGTCCTTGTTGGTGTTCGCGGGCGTGACGCAGGCAATCTATTCCGTTCGCCGTTCCGTCGACGATCGCGGCATCAGCCAGCGGGAACAGTGCTGCGGCAATGGCATCTTCCCAGCCCGGCTCAATGGTCAAGGCTTCAGGGACCGTTCCGAGGACACCGGAGCGGCCTGCCAATGTCGAAGTTGCGTCGTCGGGTGCGAGCTGCTCAGCCAACGTGTCACGGCGCGACTCCCACCTGGCTCGCTCGGCGCGTGCTTCCCGCTCACGCGCCACCAAAGCGTCAACCTGACTTCGGGCTTCATCGCGTTTGACGGAAGCCTGCGAGTGGTTGCGCGCAGCAGTGTCTTCGCTACCCTCGCCATCGGGAGCAGGCGTCTTTTGGAGGGCTTTCTCGGCTTCCTCCTGACGTTTGCGCGCGGCGCGCACCAGTTCTTCTGCTCGATTTTCCTCAGCTTCGGCAGCTACGAGGCGTGAGCGCGCAGATTCGACGTCGCCTGTCAGACGTGCGATCTTCTCACGTCGATCCGCTATCTGGCGCGTGATGCCGGACAGCCTCCCGTGGGCTTCTTCATCACGCTGCTCCGCCTCCTCACGAGCACTGATAGCCTCCTGCAGGCGCCGTCGGCACTCTTCTACTGTGCGCAGAAGCTCAGCGTCCTCGGCACTGGCCTCATCGGCACGCCTGTCCAGTTCGTCAGGATCGTCACCGGAGGGCGCATCAAGTGGACGTTCGAGGGAGGCAATCTTGTCGCGGGTCATTAGAACTGTTGCGCGCAAGGACTCCCCGATCGCAGTAAGGTCACGCCAAGCGGTATTCGCCTCAGTCAAACGCGGATCGGCTTCGCGTTCGCGCTGTTCACAAAGTTGAATACTTTCTGTCAGCTCGCGCGCTTGAACACGCAATTCCTGAGTTTTCTGGGTACGCATCTGGTCGGATTCGTCGTGCGCATTCAGGCGGTCGCGCAGGTCAACGATCTCATCTGCAATCAGGCGTGCCTTTGCGTCACGAACACGAGCCTGTATCGATTGTGCACGGCGGGCCGTTGCAGCCTGGCGTGCCAGTGGGCCAAGCTGGCGGTGGATTTCCTGCGTGAGGTCGAGGACCCTCACCAGATTCCGATCCATTTGCTCAAGCTTGCGCAGGGCGCGTTCCTTACGTCGGCGATGCTTGAGAACACCGGCGGCCTCTTCGATGAAACCTCGACGCTCCTCAGGTGTTGACGAGAGGATCTGATCGAGTTGTCCCTGACCCACGATGACATGCATCTGTCTGCCCATACCCGTGTCGGACAGGAGTTCCTGAACATCGAGCAGGCGCGCTGGGGTGCCGTTGATGGCATATTCTGATCCCCCACCGCGGAACAATGTGCGCGAGATCGTCACTTCTGAGTAGTCGATGGGCAGAGCCCGATCGGTGTTGTCGATGGTCAGATCAACTTGAGCACGCCCCAACGGTGCTCGCGAGGATGTTCCGGCGAAGATGATGTCCGCCATCTGTCCACCGCGCAACGTTTTGGCACCTTGTTCGCCCATGACCCAGGCAAGAGCATCGACGACGTTCGATTTGCCCGACCCGTTCGGGCCGACTACACACGTGATGCCGGGTTCTAGACGCAGCGTTGTCGCCGAAGCAAAGGATTTAAAGCCTCGTAACGTTAAATTTTTCAGGTGCACGTCTTTAAGAATACGTAAAAAGGCAGTTAAGCGTGCATTGCATCTTCGGCAAGCTCCGGGAACCACAGGGCAATCTCGCGTTGGGCAGAGTGCGGCGAATCTGATCCGTGCACGATATTTTCCGCGGTTGCGCGTCCCCACGCGCGGCCCAAGTCGCCACGAATTGTTCCTGGCTCGGCGTCAGTCGGGTCGGTTGAGCCGATTAGTCGGCGCACTCCGTCGACAACGCGTGTCCCTTCGACAACGGCAGCCACGAGCGGTCCAGACGACATGAATTCGATTAATGCAGGGTAGAAATGGCGATGGCGGTGTTCATGGTAATGTTCCTGAAGCAATTCTTCAGAGGCTTGCTGAACTTTCAGACCAACCAGCTTGTATCCCTTTGATTCAATCCGTCGCAGCACTTCGCCTGTCAACCCTCGCCTGTATCCATCAGGCTTGACCAGCACCAGTGTGCGTTCATGGGAGCCGTCTGTGCGTTCGTGTGCCGACATAGCATTCCCCCTCGTAGATGATCGTGCACTTCATGCAGCCTTTCGGCCACTAGGTCAAAAGACCTACATTATTATGCAGTCACTCTTCGAGCTTGTCGACCAGTGCATCTATTGCTTCCTGTGCCTGCGGTCCTGTGGCACGCAGCTGCACAATGTCACCCTGACGCACTCCCAGCGCCATCACTTCCAACGCTGACCCTGCATCGGCTCCGTTGACGAATACTTCTGCATCGAATGAGCCAGCTAAGCGAGCCAACAATGCAGCCGGACGCGCATGGAGCCCTACCGGGTCGGCCACTCGCGCAGTTGCCGTCACAACGTGGTCAGCGGTGTCTTCGTTTTCGTGAATCACGACGCGTCCCACCGGGGAGGCGGCAGAACGCGGCGTGTCAGGAGCGCCAGCCCGTTCAGCTGCGGCGCGCACCTCACTGCGACTACTGCCTGATTGCGCACTGATCGCAGCAGCAATGGTGCCTTCAACGAGTGGAGCATGCGCGTGTTCCAACGCCTCGAAGTCTTCCATTTCCTGGACGGATTCCACGGTCAGATCTGCTGAGCCCATGTCGGTCAGACACACGACGCCTGCACCGTCATGGCCGGTCTCGATTGCTCCGAGTGCGCGGGTAATCGCAGAGGCAACCTTGTCGTAGGAGGTGCCCAGCGAGCCGTCCTGCATTCCCCCCGCGCATTCGATGTGCACGTCGGGTGCCATCTGCTCTGCTACTTCCCGCACGCCCCTCGCCAGGAGGTCACTGTGGGACACGATTACGAGGGCGACTTTTGAGCTCATCGGTTATCCACCGACTTTGCGCCCTTAGCCGCAGCTCGGATAATCATCGCTGAGGAGGCGGCTCCAGGATCGCGGTGGCCTGCTGAGCGCGGCCCCAGATATGATGCGCGCCCCTTCGTGGCCTGCATGTCGATCGTGGCTTCAACGCCTTCTTCGGCAGCGCGCGCGGCGGCCTCGAGAATCTCGCAGATCGGGCGCTCCGCTTTGGCAGCATCATGAGCGGCGCGAGCGGCCGGTGCCCACGCATCGACCATCGTCTTTTCGCATTCTTCTGCCTTGCCTCGGGCCTGAATGCCTTCCAATGCTGCGTCGAACATGGCCACCACGTCCCGGGCGGAGATTTCCTGTCCTGTCAGTGCCTGTGATGCGCGCAGGAACGCTGTGCCATACAGTGGGCCGGCAGCTCCGCCAACCGTGGACATCAGGGTCTTCGCAACTGTTTTGAGCAGGGCCGCTGCAGCTTCGTGCGCATGGTCATCGGACTCCATCGCGTCGCGAACGGCACTGAAACCGCGATCCATATTCTCACCGTGGTCGCCATCCCCGATGTGTCGATCCAGGTCAATCAGATATTCTCTGTTGTCTGCGATCGTGTGCACAGCAGTCATCATCCATTCGCGGATCCACTGCTCGTTTAGCGTCTCACTCATCTATGCTCCTGATGTCATTTCCAGGCCGGCGTGCATACGGGAGCATCGAAAAGCTCCACGATGTCGTTGTCCGCCCGTAATAGGGTAACTGAAACACCCGGCATTTCCAGTGACGTCACGTAGTCACCCACCAGGCTGCGTGCCATGTTAATTCCGTCACGCTGCAGCAATTCGGCCACGTGACGGTACACAATGTACAGCTCACTGAGTGGGGTTCCACCCATGCCGTTGACCAGCGCGATCACGGATTCGTCTGCTTCGAGGGCCAATTCAAAGCGAACCTTTTCGTAGAGCTCTTCAGTCAGCGTGTCCGCAGTCTCCATCTGGCCGCGCCGATATCCGGGTTCGCCGTGGATTCCGATCCCCAGTTCAATCTCGTTGTCACCCAGTTCAAAGGACGGGCGTCCTGCATGTGGCACGGTGCAGGGCCCCAGTGCCAATCCCATCGATCGGACGTTGTCGATCACGTGCTGAGCGATGCGGGTGACAGTATGCAGATCGTCTCCACGTTCGGCTGCTGCGCCAGCGATTTTCTCCACTAAAACCGTGCCCGCCACGCCCCGTCGTCCGGCTGTATAGAGCGAGTCCTCCACTGCGACATCATCATTGACGGTAACAGTGGCAACGTCGATGTCGTCCATCTGCACCAGTTCGGCAGCGGTTTCAAAGTTGAGCACATCGCCCGTGTAGTTCTTGACGATGAACAGCACGCCCGCCCCGCGTTCGACAGCCAGTGCTGCCTGCGCGATCGGGTCAGGTGTCGGTGACGTGAACACGGCACCGGGCACAGCGGCATCCAGCATGCCTTTCCCAACGTATCCCGCATGCAATGGTTCGTGGCCCGACCCACCACCGGAGACGATGGCAACCTTCCCCTGATCTTTTGCGTGTGCGCGAATGATATAGGCTGGATTCGTATGGACGGTGACAAGGTCGGAGTACACGCCACCGAAGCCTTGCAGAGCCTGCTCAACTACTTGATGAACGTCGTTGACCAGTTTTTTCACCAGTGCCTCCTTGAACCATTCGGTCTCACATCCATGGTGCCATCCTTCAAGGATTTTGACCACGGAAATGGCGACATTCGTGGAAGTCAGCGGCCGTTAGCCTGGGAGACGATCTGTGTGGCCTGCCCTGCCAGTACAATCGAACCGAACACGATGACGGCCACATTTTCACCCGGCTCGGCGCGTGTTTCCACACGGGTGGCAGCTTCCGCTATTGCTTCGGCGATGTCAGGGATCCGGCTCACCCTCGTGTCATCAAAGACATCCTCAGCAATGGCCTGCACGTCGTCCAGTTCCATCGCCCGCACAGAATCCATCTGAGTGACGATCAGCTCGTCCATCACGGGTTCAACTTCGCCCAGCATTGTGTCCACGTCCTTATCCGACATCGCGGCGAAGACACCAACCACGTGAGCCAGACCAAGATCCTCGATGGCGGCGCGAACGGTACGCGCACCTGCCGGGTTGTGGGCTCCATCCACGATGATCATGGGTGAGCGTCGCACGACCTGCAGCCTGCCCGGTGATGTCACTGCACCGAATGCCTGCTCGACCACCTGCGCGTCCAATGCGCGCTCACCGATGAACGCTTCCACACCTGTCAAAGCGGCCGCAGCATTGTGGGCCTGGTGTTCGCCATGAAGGGGAAGGAAAATATCGGTGTACATCGCATGCGGAGTGCGCAGTGACATGAGCTGCCCGCCTACTGCCCTTTCACGAGCCACGACCTCAAAGTCTGTGCCCTCCACCAGGAGGCGCGCACCCACCTGGTCGGCGCGCTCGCGCAGAATCTCGAGCACCTCGTCATGCTGGTGGGCAACAACAGTGATCTGGCCGGGTTTGATGATGCCGGCCTTTTCATGGGCAATGTCCGTGACCGTGTTGCCCAGCCACTTTTGGTGATCAACGTCGATCGGCATAATGACACCGACCTGACCGTCCACCACGTTGGTGGAATCCCACGTGCCTCCCATACCGACTTCCACCACGGCCGCGTCGACCGGATAGTCTGCGAATGCAGCCAACGCCATGACAGTGAAAACTTCGAAGAACGACAGTGTCGGGCCACCCTGCTCAATCGAGCTGTGGTCAACCATGTCGATATAGGGCTGCACATCGTGGTAGGCATCAATGAAGGCCCGGTGCGAGATGGGCTCACCGTCCAGGCAGATACGTTCGCGAACGTCCAGCAGGTGCGGCGACGTGAAACGGCCCGTGCGCAGGCCCAGCGCTCCCAGCAGGGCATCCATCATGCGTGCAGTTGTCGTTTTGCCGTTCGTGCCCGTGATATGCACGCTCGGGTAAGACGTGTGGGGATCGCCCAGAATATCCATCACGCTCCGCACGCGCTCCAGGCTGGGTTGGACTTTGTGTTCCGGGGCGCGCGCCACAATTGATTCGTAGATGCGTGCCACTTCCGCGCGTTCCTGGGCAGCCTGCTGCGCGTCGTCGAGCATGCGTTCGTGATCTTCTTCGTTCGAGGGTGTCCCGTCCTCGTCCTCATCTGATTCGATTTCAGCCAGGATCGACGGATCGGGTCCGAGCAGGAGCGAATTCTCTACCAGTGCACGCAATGCCTCGGCTCGCTCCCGGTCTGCCCGATCCGCCGCTTCTTCGGCTTCCTGACGAGCCTGTTCGGCCTGACGGTCTGCCTCAGATGGCTCATCTGCAGCCTCAAGGTAGGGCAGCAAATCCGCAGGAATGCCGCTGGGTTCCTCGTCGGAGCCAAAGAAGGCGGGATGGTCACTCATGGAACAGGGTTCTCCTTCAGTTATCTGCGTGCACGCTGACGTGCGCTGCCAGCGTATCGCCTGGAACGATGGAAACGGACAGCGACAGTGTTTCGTGCGCGATCATGTCTCGATGCGTTTCCGCATCCGCCACGTGTTCCTCTGGCACGGTCAGCTCCAGGTCGATGCGGTCTGAAATATTCAGATCCTCTCGCTTGCGCTCATCCTGTACGATGCGGATGACGTCGCGCGCGTATCCCTCGGCAGCAAGTTCGGCGGTGATGTCCGTGTCGAGGACGACCACTGTGCCGTCAGCCAGAACGGATGCAACCTCACCTTCTGATGCTTCGACGGTAGTCGACACAGAGAACTGTCCCTCGCCCAGTTGAACGGGCTGCCCGCCCACCTCGACGTTGGGGAACGTCACAGTCTGACCTGATTCGTCCAGCTCCCACTGCCCCTGCTTGTGGGCTGCGAAAAGCTGGGAGGTGACCTTACGGACCTCGGGGGCGAATTCGCGAGGATTCAATGCCAGTTGCGTCGTCACTTTCAGACCCGAGTGATCCGGATCCACTAAAGTGACGTTCTTGACGTTCACTTCACTGGCAATGAGGGAAGCGAAGGGTTCAAGGGAGGGCGCCGCCTCCGAGACGACGGAAAGCTGACGCAGAGGCTGGCGCACGCGCAGATTATGCGTCTTGCGCAATGCGTGAGCACCTGATACGGCCTGACGCACTGCATCCATCACGGCGACCAGTTCGTCGTTGCGCACTGCCTCGGGCATTGTCGGCCAGTCCTGCAAGTGGACCGATTCTCCACCTGTGAGTGCCCGCCAGATTTCCTCGGTCAGCAGGGGCAACAACGGGGCGGTAACCTCGCACAGGGTTACCAGGGCTGATGACAATGTGTCACATGCGCGCGCATCTTCATCCCAGAAGCGCTGACGCTGAGTGCGCACATACCAGTTCGTCAGAACATCCATATGATCCTGAACCAGTGAACACGCCGTGCCGATATCGTACGCATCCAAAGCGGTGCGAACAGCGTCAGCCAGTGACTGGGTGCGTGCCAGCAGGTAGCGATCCATGACGTCGAGGCCGCCAAGCACTTTCGGATCGTCCAAGGCCAGCGGCTCAGCCACATATCCATTGCCATGATCGGACGCACCTGCGTACAGGGCGAGGAAGTGGTAGGCATTCCACAGGGGAAGCAGGATCTGGCGCACCGTGTCGCGGATGCCACCCTCGTGAACAATGAGGTTACCGCCGCGCACAACCGGTGAGCTCATGAGGAACCACCGCATCGCGTCGGACCCGTACTCATCGAAGACGCGGTTGACGTCCGGGAAGTTGCGCAAGGACTTGCTCATCTTACGGCCATCGTCGCCCAGCACGATTCCGTGGGAGACGCAGTGCGTGAATGCGGGCCGGTCAAACAGTGCGGTGGCCAGAACATGAAGTGTGTAGAACCAGCCGCGGGTCTGCCCGATGTACTCGACAATAAAGTCGCCCGGGTAGTGGCTTTCGAACCAGTCGCGGTTTTCAAACGGGTAGTGCACCTGGGCGTACGGCATGGAGCCCGACTCGAACCAGCAGTCGAACACATCGCTGATGCGGTGCATTGTGGATGTGCCGGTCGGGTCGTCGGGGTTTGGTCGCGTCAGCGTGTCGATGAATGGGCGGTGCAGATCGGTGACCTCGACCCCAAAATCAGCTTCGAGGTCCGCAATCGAGCCGTAGACGTCAACGCGGGGGTATTCCGGATTATCTGAGACCCACACGGGGATCGGCGCACCCCAGAAGCGGTTACGCGAAATGGACCAGTCGCGGGCGCCGGCCAGCCAGTTTCCGAAGATCCCGTCCTTGGTGTGCTCAGGTACCCATGTGATCTGCTGGTTGAGCTCCACCATTCGGTCACGGAAAGCACTGACCTTGACGAACCATGAACTGACCGCCTTGTAGATCAACGGTTTACGGCAGCGCCAGCAGTGTGGGTAGGAATGGGTGAATGAGGATTGACGCACCATCTTCGCACGCACCTCTTCAGGGCGACGTGCGATGGGCCCTGATTGTTCGCGCAGGTGAGCCAGCACGAGTTTGTTCGCGTCGAACACCTGCACGCCTTCGTAGTCGGGCACCTCGGAGGTGAAGCATCCTGCCTCATCGACAGGGACGACAGGCCTGATGCCGACTTCCTGACAGGCGATCATGTCGTCTTCACCAAATGCCGGTGCTGTGTGCACCAGGCCAGTGCCGTCCTCAGTGGTGACGAAGTCGCCAGCGATGATGGTCCATGCGTTCGGTCCGGGCGTCTGGCCTTCAGCGCGGCGTTCATCGGTATCGAAGTAGTCAAAAATCGGTGCATAGCGCCGTCCGACCAGCTCAGAGCCAGGATAGGTGGCTTCGATCGTCGGACCTTCGCCCAGTTCCTTGCTGTAGGACGCCAGCAAGTCATGCGCGATGATGACGCGTTCACCCGCCAGTTCGCCTTCCTGAGGAACAACCGTAACGTATTCGATGTCCGGCCCAACAGTGATGGCGAGATTGGAAGGCAGTGTCCACGGGGTTGTTGTCCAGATCAGGGCCAGCTCGCCGCTTTCCATGCGTAAGCCGACGGTGACTGACTGGTCGGTGCGGTCCTGATAGACGTCGTCATCCATCTTCAGTTCGTGGTTCGACAGCGGGGTGCGATCGTGCCAGCAGTACGGCAGCACGCGGTATCCCTCATATGCCAAACCCTTGTCATACAGCGTCTTGAACGCCCACAGCACCGATTCCATGTAGGTGATGTCAAGAGTCTTGTAGTCGTCGTCGAAGTCGACCCAGCGTGCCTGGCGCGTCACGTAGTCCTGCCATTCATCCGTGTAGCGCAGGACGGAGGATCGGCATTCAGCGTTGAACTTTTCGATGCCCAGTCCGCCTGGTTTGGTGATTTCGGAGACGTCGTCGATACCGAGCAGGCGCTGTGCTTCCAGTTCGGCGGGCAGGCCGTGTGTATCCCATCCGAAGCGTCGCTCCACTCGATGCCCCAGCATCGTCTGGTAGCGGCCGACGATGTCCTTGATGTAGCCGGTCAACAGGTGGCCGTAGTGTGGCAGGCCGTTGGCAAAGGGCGGACCATCATAGAAGACGAATTCATTGTCGCCGCGATTGCCCGCAGCACGCTCATTGACGGACTTGGCGAAAATATCGTGCTCATCCCAGTACTTGAGAGTCGCCTCTTCCATATCTGGGAAAGAGGGGTTACCGGTTGGATGGGTGTTCCCGTTCAGAGGGTAATGTCCCTGCGCCATGATGGTCCTCGTTTCGTCTCCTGCGTAGCAATACAGGGACGGATCCTGGCGTCGCCAGCTTCCGCGGTACCACCCCGTTTGACGCTCGCGCTCCGTTATCAGGATCCCCGAGCGACCACTCGTTTGGGGCTGTGTCGGGCCCACCCGTCCGGTTCTACTGAAGGCCGAAGCCTCGTTCTTCCAGAAGACTCCCCGCTGATATCCCGGAACTTCCGGGTCGGATCATCGTCACTGTCAATAGTAGCCGACTTGAGACCCACGGCTCATGCGCGTCCATGTGGCGTTTGCCCTAGTTCGACTCATCTGTTTCACGGGCGACAAGCGTGTTGCTGGCTTGGGCGCGCGGACGAATAATCATCGAATCGATGTTGACATGGGAGGGCCTGGTCAGGGTCCATACAATCGCATCTGCAATGTCAGCAGCTGTCAGTGGCTCCGCAACCCCCTCGTACACCGAATCGGCGGCTTCCTGTGACTCCAGGCGACGCAGGGAGAATTCCTCCGTTTTGACCATGCCAGGTGCGATCTCAATGATCCGTACCGGCTCGCCTACTAATTCAATGCGCAGAGTATTGGCAATGATACGTTCGGCGTGTTTGGCGGCCACATAGCCTCCCCCGCCGGGATAGGTGTCATGGGCGGCTGTCGATGTCAGGAAGACGATGTCACCGCCGCGCTCACGCATCTGTGGCAGCAGTGCCCGGGTCAGTTGCAGCGTGGTCTTCACATTGATGTCGAACATGTGCTGCCACTTGTCCACAACGGCGTCAGCGATCGTTTCAACCCCTCTGGCCCCTCCAGCACAATTGACGAGGGCATCCACCGCACCTTTCTCGTCAGCGAACCTGGCCAGAGCGTCAACCTGGCCTTCATCCACCAGGTCTGCAGCGAATGGAATACATCCGCATTCGTGTGCAAGATCTTTCAGACGATCACCGCGTCTGGCAACAGCAATGATCTCCCAGTTACGGTCACGAAGCTGGCGAACTGTTTCCTGTCCGATGCCACTGGATGCGCCCGTCACGATCGCGCGTCGCGTGGGCTGGCCTGCAGATGGTGAAGTTGTCATAACTCCATTATGGTCTCTTCGGACACGGAAGGAGGTCCGATGGCATCGCGTCAATTCAGTGAGCGGACCACTGTGCGCGCCTGTTACACGGGGTACGTTGTTTAGGCGGTCATCAACAACCTGGCTCCCCTGCTCTTTGTCATCTTCAACGAGCAGCCCGATATTTCCGTCGCACAACTGGGAATCCTGTCATCGTTTAACTTCTGCATCCAATTGCTCATTGATTTCATCGCGATGTTCATCGTGGACAAGGTCGGCTACAGGCCGCCTAAGGTATGCGCCCACGCGGCAGCTACGGTCGGCCTTGTGCTACTGGCGGTACTCCCCCAGGTTGCGTCCGATCCGTACGACAGCTCTCATCTCGCTTATCGGCACGCAGTAGTAGTCACTGCTGCCACTGCTGTGGGCGGTCATTCCTGCCGTGAATCTTCTGCTCTTTCTGCGTGTCCCCTTGCCGCCCACTGTGGCCGACGACGATCGCACACCCGTGAAATCACTACTCGGGATGCCCGTTTTCCTCATTGCATTGGTGTTGATGATGATAGGCGGACCTGCTGAGCTGACGATGGTGCAGTGGTCTTCTTTCTTTGCCGAGCAAGGTGTCGGTGTGCCCAAAGGGACATTAGCCTCGTCCGGTTTCTTCGAGCCGGTCGCGCGGATTTTACCTGACGATGGCGGGTCAGGACTGCGTGCTGCCCTATTGATCAGCGCGGTCGTGCCACTGGTCTTTGCCCTGTGCGTCCCGCTGGTTGCGCCTCGTAGTTGGCCTGTTCATAGCGGCAGTGAGCTAGAATAGAGCCAACCTTCAAAGGGTCTTCCTGTAGCTCGCTATACTGAATAAGAATACTTTTTAGAATCAACGGGATAGGACGCTCCGTGAGTGCTTTATATCAACGGGTCTACGATGACATTCGGAACCGCATCGTCCGTGGTGATCTGAAGATCGGCTCACGCCTTCCCCGCGAGGCTCAGCTGCGCGAACACTATTCCGTCAGTTCCATCACCATTCGCCGCGCACTGGACATGCTGCGCGAGGACGGCTTCATCACGCGTCAGCCTCGCATCGGGACCACGGTCGTGTCGAATACTCCAACCCGTCCTCGCGAAGGGCAGAAAGAACCGCTGATCGGCCTGATTGTCACGAATTTCGACGAAGCGTTCGGTGCGCATATTCTGACCGGAGCATTTGAGGCGTCTTTTGGGACCGCGAATCTGATCGTCAAATTGACGCGAGGCGAAGCTGGCCGCGAAACCGAAGCGATTCAATCAGTGATCCGGGCCGGCGTGCAGGGCATTATCCTGATGCCGCTCATTTCCGAGATGATCAATCCGGTTGTCCTCAAGCTTATCGGAGAGCATTTCCCGTTAACGATCCTTGACCGCCATTACCAGACGATTCCGGTAGCTGCGGTGAGTTCGGACCACGAGGCAGGCGCTATTACTGCAACGGAGTATCTCTTTGATGCAGGTCACCGCCATGTTGCCATTATCGGTGCGCCGCGAACAGTTACATCCAATGCCGATCGCCACTCCGGCTGGGTTAAGGCACACGCACTGCGCCATATCAGCTTGGATCAGTCACTGTCCTATCACGAGATTCGTTCGACCACACCGGGCACGAACGTGTCGGTGGAAGACGATCAGGTCCAGCTGCGCGCCTTTATTGAGCAGCACCCGGAAGTCACTGCGTTCGTCGCGTGCGAATACAATATTGCGCTTATCCTGCGTGACACCCTCGACGACATGGGTCTGCGTATTCCCGAGGATAAGTCCATTATCTGCTTTGATCACCGTCCAGCGGGTTTCGACCACACGCTGTCACACTTCACGCATATGAAGCAGGAGCAGGAGGAACTGGGCCGACTGGCTGTTGAAACGACGATCCAGCAGATTCGCGAAGGTGCATCCACAGAGAAGATATCTTTACCGTTGACGCTGGTGGAAGGCGAGACAGTCGCTCACTTGAACGACTAATTCTCAACGCGGCAATTTTGCCGACGCCCTTGACATGCCGCAGGATCAGTGTCACTGTATATTGTACATATTTCGATCAATCATCATGATCTCCAAATACGCATTGATTCGAGGATGAACAATGAGAATACGCAAGATCGCCCGCTTCCTGACCGCACCGATTATCGCAGCGCTTCTCGCCGTTTTCTGCGTGAGTGCGCCTACGCAGGCTGCGCCGTCAATCCCCGACAAGGCCACGAAAATGTGGAACGCCTTTGTCGACAAATACTGGGATCCAGAAGCCCAGTACTTCTATACCTATTCAGACCACCACGTTCACGCCGGACACCATGCCGGCCCCAGGAACGGTCTGTACACCGATTACTGGTGGGAAGCTCAGCTGTGGAACACCGTGATGGATCGTTACGAGCGGGTGGGCGATGACCAGTCGCGACAGATGATTGATCAGGTCTTTGACGGCTGGCGAGCCTTCTACCCTGACTTTTCACGCAACGATTACAACGACGACATGGGCTGGTGGGCACAGGGTGCCCTCCGCGCATGGAAACTCACCGGTGATGACAAATATCTGACAGAAGCCGTATCGATCTTCGACTTCATCTCGCAGTTCGAAGATGACCATTTCGGAGGCGGCATCTGGTGGAAGAACACCAATGTCGGCAACCCCTACCGCAATGAGAAGAACGTTGCAACCAATGGAACTGCTGCCTGGATTGCAGCTGAACTGTACATGGCCACTGGTGACAGCGCGTACAAGGACACTGCACAGCGTCTGATCGCTTTCCTTGAAGAAATCTTCTTTAACGGCGGACACCTGAAAGACAACATCAAAGAGGACGGCGTCGTCAACTCCTGGGACTTCACCTACAACAACGGCGCTTTTGCTGGAGCGGCTACCCGCCTGTACCAGATCACCAATGATGAAAAATACCTCAACGAGGCTCGCGCAGCATTTGACTGGGCAATCGAGAATCTGACCATTGGCGGCATCTTCACCGGCGAGCGGGGCGGCGACGGCCAGGCGTTCAAGGCGATTTTCACCCGCCACCTGCGGGACTACATCAACGTCACCGGCGATGACTCCTATGAGGACTTCCTCAGTGTCAACGCCAGGGCCGCGGCTCAAAACACTGGCCTGAACTCGATCGGATGGACAGACTGGGCCTTCAAGGCTCCCCTGCTCACCACGGAAGCACGCGCGTCAGTGAGCGCCGCATCTGCAGTGTCCATCGTCCATCAAGCGCAACCTGGTTTCACTCACGTTCCGTTTCCTGAAGTCGGAACACTTGAAATTGAAAACGGCGCCCACGATGGCATCGACACTGAGGCCAATGGTGAATACACAGGCCGCGCTTATCTGGCCGGATGGAACTCGGTCGACACATCAGCCACAGTTGCCTTCCAGTCGAAGTGGGGCGGACTGCACCGCCTGAATATTCGCTATGCAGCAGGAAATGGCGATGCTGCACGAGCTGTTCTGGTCAACGGTTTCCCCGCGGTCAGTGCACACATGCCTGCCACCGACGGATGGCAGGACTGGCAGACCGTCTCGATCCCCGTACTGCTGGTACCCGGGACAAATACTGTCGAGCTGAAGTTTGATCGGCTCGTTGCAACGAACTATGCCAACATCGACTCGATCACGATCGAGAAGAGCTAGTCAACGCAAAATTACGGCAGGCTGGTGACGGCGTTCTTCGCGCGTCACCGGCCTGTCACCATTCGTGAAGGGAGCGCGCAGCAGTGCTGTATCAACGCGTCTATGACGATCTACGGGCCGCAATTGAAAGCGGAGAGATTCCCATAGGTTCCACGCTTCCACGAGAATCGGCGCTGCGCGACAAGTACGAAGTTTCCTCCATTACGATTCGGCGCGCTCTCAGCATGCTTCGAGATGATGGCTTTGTTCGTCGACGCCCGCGCGTCGGCACGACGGTCATCGCACAATCACCTCAGCAGGTCTCCCCCGCCTCCAAAGATCCCGTCGTGGCTCTCATTATGACCAGCTTCAACGATGCATTCGGCACCCGCATTGTCGAGGGTGTCCTCGACCGCGCTCAGGACCGTGCGCACATCATGTTGATGCGGACCGGCGGCGACACCAAGAAAGAGCGCGAGGCGATTAAACGCGCGCTGGGCATAGGAGCCCGTGGCCTGATCCTGCTGCCATCCAGCTCGCAGATGATTGATTCATCGGTACTCAAACTTGTCAGCGCCGAATATCCGCTGACCATCATCGACCGACGCTACGACTCGATCCCTGTAGCCGCAGTCACATCAGATCACATGAATGCCGGCATCCAGGCCACCACATGTCTGATTGAAGCCGGGCACCGCCACATAGCTCTCTTTGGTGCCAGCAGGTCACTGACCTCGAATGCCGACCGTCACCACGGGTGGGTGGCTGCCCATGCCATCAACGATGTCGCTTTGGATGAATCGCTTGCATGCGATCAGATCACGTCCACGACGCCAGGCAACGCAGGAACACGGAAGGACGATATCAAGCGTATCGGGTCGTTCCTTCGCAACCACCCTGAAGTCACATCTGCGGTTGCATGTGAATTCGCTATCGCGGTGCTCCTTGAAGAAGCGTTAGCCAACCTCGGCAAGTCCATTCCCCGCGACCTGTCGCTCGTGTGCTTTGACGAGCAGCCTTTCGAAACTCTGGGCTCCACGCTACAGCTGACACACATTGCTCAGCAGCAAGAAGAGATCGGGGCGCGCGCCCTGGACGTGACGTTGCAGCAAATCGATAGCGGGGCAACTGCTGACAAGATTGTGCTCCCTACCACTCTCGTACCGGGCAACTCTGTTCGTCCGATCTAATTGAACCGGCGCCACGCACAAAACAAAGAAAAAGAAAGAGCCTCCGGAGCGAACTCCGGAGGCTCTTATCTTGTGACGTTTACTGACCGCCAGTTTCGATGAACTGGTTGACGCCGTCAACGTATTCGGACACTTCCTCGATTGGCTTTTCACCCTTGAGGATCGGTGTCCACACCTGTACTGCCAGGTCACCAGCCTGCGATGCCCACGTGGTTGTCAGGCGAACGCCTGTGGTGTTCTCAACGCCCAGTGAGTACTCCAGGGTGTCTGAGATCGTCGAGCCGGCAAGATCCTTGATCGAATCCAGATAGCCCTGACGTCCGGGCTCGTATGCCGGAGGTGCAACGGGTGTTTGTGCCATAACTTCCGGAATCACTTCAGTTTCGAGGAACTTGGCAACTTCCCAGGTATCATCAGCGTTGGCCGTGCTCTGAGGTGTGCACATGCCGATTGCATCGTAGAACGTGGCAGGAGTGGACTGGCTGGGTAGCGGCGCCCATCCCCACTCAAAGCCCTTCGCATCGTTACCGAATGACTGAGCCAACCACTGGCCGCTCGACATCATCGGCTGCGAGCCTGCAGCAAACAGTGAGGTGGAGTTGTCCAGGTTGAAGTCTGGAGGATTCACCAGGCCGTCTCCAATGGCCTTCACCAGCTTGTCGAGGCCCTCCATGAATTTGTCATCGGCCACGGCTTTCGTCGGATTGTTGACATCGTCAACAAACGGTTGGCCACCTGCTGACATCGCGTACTGTCCCATCGCTACCGGGCCACTCGTGCTGGTCAGGCCATCAAGGAGCAGCGGGTAGGTTGACCCGCCGGCACCCTTCAAAGCGGCGGCAGCTGAGTAGAGGTCATCCCACGTCCAGTCCTGCGTGGGCAGAGGAACGTTGTTTTCTTCAAACAGCGTCTGGTTGTACCAGATACCTGTGACGTTAATCAGTGAGGGCAGGCCGCCAATACCGTTCTCGGGAGTCTCCCACGTATCGAGGAAGCCCAGCTCGCCTTCCTTAAAGTCGGACGCAATCTTGTCGGTCCAGTCTGTCAGGATTCCCATCTTGGTGTACTGCTGCTCAGTATCGTTACCGCACCAGAAGATATCGGGCAGTTTCTGGGCCTGAGCCAGTGAACCGAGTTTCTGCGAGTAGTCGCCGGAAGGCGCGTCAACACGGTTGATAGTGATGTCCGGGTTGTCCCACTTTTCTGCCACAATCTTGTCGAACAAGTTGTTGGTTTCGATGGATTCCCACGTCATGTAGTTGACGGTGCCTTCAGCTGATGCAGGCGGTTCACCGCTTTCGCCGGATTCACTGCCTCCTGAGCTGCAGGCAACCATGGTGAGTGGAAGAGCGATGGCTGTGCCGACAGCGGCCATCCTCCGTCCTGTGCGTCGGATTGTCATCGTCGACTCCTTTCATATTTCCTGTGATTGGACTTCTACTTTTGAGATGTGTTTCCGAGGGCGCTCAAGCCTTCAATGAAGTAACGCTGAGCGAAGAGGAAGATCAGAAGAGGTGGAAGCATGTACAACAGGTTGGTTGCCATGTACTTCGACCAGTCCGGAGCTTCACTTGCGAAACCGGACACGAATGATGACATGCCCAGCGCCAGTGTCCACTTGTCAGTGGAGTTCAGGTAAATGAGTGGATTGAGATAATCGTTCCATGCTCCCTGGAAGGCCATGATGACCATTGCGATCCACGCCGGCTTCGTCATGGGCAACATGATCGAAAAGAAGATTCGAATGTGTCCTGCTCCATCGACCTTTGCAGATTCATCAATCTGCATGGGAATCGCTAGGAAGTACTGGCGAGCCAGGAAGATGAAGAGTGGGTTACCACCCAGGAATGCAGGCACGATCAGCGGGAACCACGTGTCATACCATCCGATGTCCCTGAACAGCTGGAACAGGGGGATGATGCCAACAATTCCGGGCAGCAGCATGGAACCAACAAAGATGTAGAAGAACACTCTGCGGCCCTTGAAGCGCAGGCGTGCCAGCGCGTAGCCAGCCATCATCGAGGTCAGAACGCCGCCGAAGGTGCTGAGCAGGGAAATGATCAGCGTATTGACGAACAGGCGTGGGAACTTGATGATTCGTGGGCCTTCGATGAAGTTGGACCAGACCCATTCATCCGGGAGGAATGAGGGCGGAACTTCGAAGACGGTGGAATTCGACTTCAACGAGATCGTGATCATCCACAGCAACGGAAGCAGCATCGTGGAGCACGCGACAATTGCGCATGCATACCACATCACCGCACGCCCTGGACGCTTCTTCAAATGTGTGCGCCGAGGCTTCTTCGCCACACTTGTCACGAGTTCAGGTGCTTCAACCAGCTCAGACTTGGACATCGTCGTACCTCCAGGCTTTGGTGAATCGAGCTGCGAAAGCCAGGCAGATAATGATCAGGAAGAACAGAATCCACACCTGAGCGGTCGCGTATCCCAGTTCCGGAACTCGTCCCAGCGGCGGGAAACCGTGGTTGTAGATCGACAGCATGAGCGTATTCGTCGCCCAGCTGGGGCCACCGCCGGTGAGGATCTGCGGCTGAACGAAGGTCTGCATAGCACCGTTCATCTGCATGACGAACTGGAGAATCAGGATCGGGACAATCGACGGCAGAGTGATCGAAAAGAAGATGCGGAATGGTCCCGCACCATCAACTTTGGCTGCCTCGTAGATTTCGTTGGGCACTGCCTGCAATGCTGCGAGCAGGATGATCATTGTTGACCCTACCCCCCACAGCATGACGATCACAATCGACGGCATCGCTGTGTGCTCATTACTCAGCCATGCAATTGGTGGAATTCCGAAGAATCCCAGCACCTGGTTAGCCAGACCGACCTGCGGGTCAAAGATGAATTTCCACAGCGTGACCGTGGCGACGATGGGAAGAACTGCCGGCAAGTACAAGATGGTTCGGATCACCGATACGGCTGGGAGCCTGACGTTGACAAAGACAGCCAGCGCAAGTCCGAGTGCCATCGATGCGGGTACGTAGAGAAGAACCAGATATCCAGTTGCCGACAGCGTCTTCAGGAACGACGGATCAGCGGTGAACATTCGGATAAAGTTCTTCAGACCCACAAATTTCGGCGGGGTGATTCCGTTGTACCGTGTCAGTGATAAATAGGCTGCGCTGATGAGCGGGTAGACAACAAAAATGCTGAAACCGCAGATTGCGGGAGCCATGAACGCCAAAGCAGCTTTGAGATCGCGATTGGCTCCTCTGTCCTTCTTCTTGCGCGTCGGCGCGTCTTCTTTGGCAGAAACGGTTGCCTGCGTTGTCTGAGCCTCATCCATTGCTTGCCTCCTTTCTCGAAATATCGTTCGACTGGGTAAGCGAGCAGTAGGCCAGAACCAACTCGCAGAACATGGCGTTTGCCCACGAGAACCACTCACGGGTAAACAGGGCATCGTCATCCTTATGGAAAGATTCATGCATCAGGCCAGTTCCGCCCGTCGTGTGAATCAGAGTGTCGATTATCTGGTCAACTTCGTGAGCTGACGTACTTGTCAGTGCCTGCACCGCCAATGCGATTGGCCAGATGTACTCGTGCGGCGTGTGAGGGCTGCCAATTCCCTGCGCACGCGACCCGTTGAAGTAGAACGGGTTGGTATCGGAGAGCACCATGGCTCGAGTGTTGAGGTAAATTGGATCATCCGCTTCGAGGAAGCCAATATACGGAAGCGACAACAAGCTGGGCATGTTGGCGTCATCCATGGTCAAAGTCTGTCCCAGACCATCTACTTCATAGGCAAATACCTTCCCCCACTGCGGATGATCAATGACGCCGTGCTCGTAGATACCGGCGCTGATCTGGTCTGCAAGGTCACGAGCCCGAGAAATAACCGGGCTTGAAGTGGCGCCAGTTGCAGCATTCATCTGTTCAAGAACCCTGGCCGCCGTTCGCAGAACAACCACAGCAAATGCATTGCCCGGAACGTTATATCCGTAGCTGTTCGCATCGTCACTGGGACGGAATCCGCTCCACGTCATTCCGGTGTATCCCACCGGAGCGCCTTTTCCACCGTGAGACAGAGTCTCGGTCGCTACCTGAGCGCCGGGGCGTTCAAAACGGTAGTCAGATGTTTCGTGACGTTGTTCGCGTGCAAAGACATCGACGACTGTTTCCAGAGCCTTCTCCAGGCCACCCAGATGCGCGTCCTCATGGGTTCGGTCCCACAGATGACCAGCCAGGAACAAGGGAGCGCTCAAAGAGTCAACCTCGTACTTGCGTTCCCAGATCCACGGGCTCATCTCGGTGAGATCGTCATGGTGGCCGGCGCCGTTGGGCTCGGCATTGAAGGCGTTTGCGTACGGATCCATATCGATATACATCAACTGACGTTGAAGCACCCCACCGATCAGCTCGGCAATCTCGGGGTAATCACCGGAGAAATGCACGTACGGAATCATCTGCCATGTGGAATCGCGCAACCACATCGCCGGAATGTCACCGGTCAGAACGAATGCGCTGCCGTCGTCGTAACGCTCAATTGTCGAACTGATGGTGTTGACGAAACAGTCCTCAAAAACCTCGCCAACGCGCGCATCAACGCGCTCCTTCACGGTGGCAATGATGTGCTCCATCCACGTCGAATCTGCTCGAGCCACTATGCTCTCCCTCACTTGTGTGATGACATCAATCAGTATAGAGCTAATACCATTATGAACACAAGTTATGTATTGCATATACTTATTTAATGGGCGCAGCAGCTTCTGCCACTGGATCATCACACTGTCGGCACGTACAGTGTCAGACATGACTGAACTTCTTGCACACGTCCTCGACCAGTCCCTGACCGATCCCAGCGTTCGCCCGCAGGATGACTTCTACGGCCATGTGAATGGAGCCTGGCTCGCGGACCACAACATTCCAGCTGACCGCCCCATCGATGGCGCCTTCTACACGCTGCGCGATCTGTCGGAAAAACGTGGACGCGCAATTGTTGAGGATGCGCTGGCCGGACGCATCGACGATCCGGAAGCTCACAAGATCGCCATCATGTACCGCCAATTCATGGATGAGGACAGCATTGAGGAACAGGGCGCCTCCCCCATCATTCCACTGCTCGAGGCGGTAGCCGCCACGACATCCCACGACGAGCTCGCCACACTCAGCGGCCAGCTCATGCGCGGAGGCATCTCCACGTTTTTTGTGCCTTACGTCAACACCGACACCGATGACACCTCACGCTACATGCTGTACTTCCAGCAGGCCGGTTTGGGTCTTCCGGACGAATCCTTCTATCGCGAAGACCAGTACGAGCCAATCCGCCAGGCCTACTGCTCTCACATTGAGCGCCTGTTTACCCTCGCCCACATTGGCGACGACGAGGGCGACGCTGCTTCATGCGCTCAGCGCGTCATGGACTGGGAGACACGCTTAGCCGCACACCACTGGGATTCCGTCACAAACCGAGATCCTCACAAGACAACCAACCATCGCACCACCTCGGAGCTCATTGACGACAATCCCGGTTTCGATTGGCGAAGCTGGGCACAACAGGTTGGCCTTCAACTCGAATCAATTGCGAATGTGAACGTCAATCAGCCCGATTATCTGGCAACCGCGGCGTCGATGTGGGCATCGGAGGACCTGCGCACGCTCAAACTGTGGCAGAGCCGCAAGATCATCAGCGCCCACGCTTCACTGCTGTCACACGAGTTCGTTGAAGCCAATTTCGATTTCTACTCACGCACGCTTGCCGGCACCGAAGAACTCCGACAGCGATGGAAGCGCGGTTTGGGCCTGGTGGAGGGCACACTGGGTGACGCCCTGGGACGCCTGTATATTCAGCGACACTTCCCCGCTGACTATAAGGAACAGATGGAAGCACTCGTCCAACGCCTGTTGGAGGCCTATCGTACGTCTATTTCCACACTGAGCTGGATGAGCGAGGAGACGCGCACCAAGGCGCTGGCAAAGCTCGATACCTTCAATCCCAAGATTGCCTACCCCGACACATGGCGTGACTATTCAGGTCTCGATCTTGATGAGAATGCGTCACTGGTGGACAACGTGCGCAAGGCAGACGCATATGAACTGGACTATGAATGGGCCAAGCTGTCACGGCCGGTGGACCGCGACGAATGGTTTATGACGCCTCAAACGGTGAACGCCTACTACAACCCGTCACTCAACGAGATCGTATTCCCCGCCGCTATCCTGCAGCCTCCCTTCTTTGATCCAGATGCTGATGCCGCAGTGAACTTCGGTGCAATCGGTGCCGTCATTGGCCACGAAATCGGACATGGTTTCGATGACCAGGGATCGCGCTACGACGCAGACGGCGCACTGCGTAACTGGTGGACTGATGAAGATCGCAACGAATTTGAATCGCGCACGCACCACCTCATCGAACAATACGAGGCTCTTGTCCCCCGCCAGCTAGAAGCAGCTCCCGCCGAGGTACACGTCAACGGCGCCTTAACCATCGGTGAAAATATCGGAGATCTGGGTGGTCTGGCAATCGCGTGGAGGGCGTGGTGTGCTTCGCTTCGCGACCAGGGCATCGATCGCCCTCACGATGCGCCCGTAATCGACGGCTTGACCGGGCCGCAGCGATTCTTCTACTCATGGGCTCGAATCTGGCGATCCAAGTCGCGCGACGAGTTCGCCCAGCAGATGCTCGTTATTGACCCTCATTCGCCGGCAGAATTTCGATGCAACCAGGTGCTTCGCAATTTTCCGGAATTTGCGACAACATTCGATGTCACGGAGTCGGACGGCATGTGGTTAGATCCGAGTCAGAGGGTGGAAATCTGGTCGTAGCAGCCCCCTGAAATGTAACCTCTTACGCATTCGACGCCATTTGTGGCCTCTCACTTAGGCGTTTGGGTCCAATTAGTGAAAGACTAAGAAGTGTCATATGCGCTTGTTGCGCTATCCCTGAGTTACATGAGAAAGGCTACTCAATGCCGGGTCTTAACCTCACGCGTGATGAAGCGGCTGAGCGGGCACGCATAATCTCAGTTCACCACTATGACGTTGAACTGGATTTGACGTGCGGTGACACTGACTTCCGCTCCCGCACCACCTTGACCTTTGATGCCACTGAAGGCGCCTCAACGTTCGTTGATCTGGTCTCCAACAATGTCCATTCCATCACGCTGAATGGACGCGACGTGTCAGTCGGAGCACATCAGGACAACCGCATCGACCTGCAGGAACTGGCTCAGTCCAATACGCTCATCGTCGACGCGGACTGCCAGTACATGCACACCGGCGAGGGACTGCACCGCTTTGTTGACCCCGCTGATAACAAGGCGTACTGCTACTCGCAGTTTGAAGTTCCCGATGCCCGACGAGTTTTCGCAACCTTCGAGCAGCCCGATCTCAAGGCAACATTTACCTTCACCGTGACAGTTCCGCAAGGGTGGAAGGTGTTCTCCAACTCCGTCACACCCTCACCGGAAGAACGCGATGGAAAATGGACCTATCACTTTGAGGAAACTCAGCGTATTTCCACCTACATCACGGCGATCATTGCCGGACCGTACGAGGGTGTCACTGATTCACTGACCAGCAGTGATGGGCGCGAGATTCCGCTCGGTGTGTGGTGCCGCGCCTCGTTGCGCGAATTCCTGGACGCCGACCGCGTCATCGACGTCACCCGCAAGGGCTTTGCATTCTATGAAGCCAACTACGGTATCCCCTACCCCTTCACCAAGTACGACCAGATTTTCGTTCCCGAATACAATGCAGGCGCGATGGAAAATGCCGGATGCATTACCTTCCGCGATCAGTACATCTTCCGTGCACGCCCCACCCACGATGACCTGGAGAAGCGTGCCAATACGATCCTGCACGAACTGGCTCATATGTGGTTCGGTGATCTGGTCACCATGAAGTGGTGGAATGACCTGTGGCTCAACGAGTCTTTCGCTGAGTTCATGTCTCACTACTGCCTGGCAGAAGGAACCGAATACACCGACGCCTGGACCGGCTTTATGTCCCGTAAAGACTGGGGTATGCGTCAAGACCAGATGCCCACGACCCACCCGATCAAGGCTGAGATTCGTGACCTTGCTGACGTGGAAGTGAACTTCGATGGCATCACTTACGCCAAGGGTGCATCCGTTCTTCGTCAGCTAGTCTCCTACGTCGGCCGTGACGAGTTCTTCGCCGGGCTGCACGAGTATTTGACCAAGCACTCCTACGACAATGCAACGCTGGATGACCTTTTGGGCGAACTCGAAGCAGCATCCGGACGCGACCTTGACCATTGGTCCCGCGTATGGCTCGAAGAAGCGGGCATCACCACGTTGAGCACGGTCGTCGAAACAGATGACGAGGACCGCATGACCCGACTGGCAATCCGCCAAGAGCCGTTCACGCCGGGTTCCTCGCTGCGTCCTCACCGCCTGGCAGTGGCAGGCTATTCGCGTTCTGCCGCACAGGATGATTCCGGCTCGAACCGAACGACACCTGTTGAGCAGGTTTTCCACGAGGAGCTCGATGTCGACGGTGAGCTGACCGAGGTCAGCAGTGTCGTCGGCCAGCCTCGCCCCGACCTCATTGTTATTAATGATGGCGATCTGGCTTATGCGAAGATCCGCCTCGATGATCGTTCCCTTGCGTTCGCCACCGAAAATATCACGCGCTGCGCTGATTCTCTGCTGCGCAATGTGATCCTGGCTTCTGCATGGGATATGACGCGCGATGCCAAGATGCCTGCGCGCGCTTTCATCGACCTGGCGCTTGCTGCACTGCCCGTTGAGGACAATATGTCGATGCTCCGTCTGACGTTGGCACACATTGCCACCGCAGTGTCGAGCTATGTTGCTCCTGCTGATCGTGCCGACGCGCAGGCGATGGTCGGCAGCCGCCTGCTCCTGCAGGCCCGTTCGGCAGCGTCCGGCAGTGACCAGCAGCAGATCCTGATCCAGGCGGCGGCCCGCCACGCAGTGACCGACGATCAGGTGGGTGCTGTCAAGGCTCTGTACACAGGCGAGCAGACCTTGTCTGGCCTTGATCTCGATGTCGATGTGATGTGGGATTTGCTTATCGCTCAGGTCCGAGCTGGCCACGCATCAGAGGCAGATATTGCCGAACGTGAGCAGGCGGATGACACGATGACAGGCCGGCAGCGCGCAGCTCAGGCTCGCGCGGCGGTTGCAGATCCGCAAGTGAAGGCTCGCGTATGGGACGAAGTCATGCACAACGTGTCAATCGCGAACGATACGCGCTGGGCAATGGTCTCCGGTTTCTGGGCTCAGGCACACACTGCACCGGATACTTACACCGGCTTTGTCGACGATTATTTCGCCTCGATCGAAAAGGTCTGGTCAGAGTTCACCTTCCACATGGCCGAAGACATCGTCACATTGATGTTCCCGACCGCCTTGGCAGGCTACGTTGATGGGCTCGACTTGGCTGAACGCGGTCGCCAGTGGATGAACGATCATCCTGATGTCTCTGCCGCACTCACGCGTATTATTCGTGAACGCGTCGCGGTTGTTGAGCGCATGATGGCGGCACAGAAAGCGGACATTTAACCCTTCCTCTTCCGGATTGAACGACCGAGTGTCGGTAGGGCTCCATCATGAGCCCTACCGACATTTTGTCTGCATAGCGGCCAGTTGCCCGGCCGTAAACAGCTGGTGCGTGTTAATCTTCGAGTAAGGGCATCAGTACACAGGACGTTCAGAGGAGTTCCCCATGGGCCAGGCAGAACAAATACTGGGAGCATTAGGCGGTTGGGACAATATCAAGGATCTCGAAGCCTGCATTACCCGCATCCGTGTTTCGGTTGGTGACGAAGAACTCGTGGATGAGGATGCCCTGAAGAATGCGGGCGCCTTTGGTGTCGTGTCGGTGGGAACGTCCATCCAGGTTGTCATGGGGCCGCAGGCTGACAGCATCGTTGAGGAGATTGAGAAACTCAAGTGACCCGTGTACTTGCTCCACTTGCTGGGCAAGTGATTCCCTTATCTGACGTGAATGACCCCGTCTTCGCAGAGAAAATCGTCGGCTCAGGTCTGGCAATTATTCCCGATACCTTGACCGCGCATGGGCACTCAGACGTGGTCAGTCCGATCGCGGGAACAATCATTAAGGCTCTCCCCCACGCATTTGTCGTCCGGTCAGCCGACGGCCCCGCTGTTCTGGTTCACGTGGGGCTCGATACCGTCAAGGCCGACACCTCGTCATTCATGGTCGTCGAGGGTGACCACAGCACTGTAGAGACCGCTCAGCCAGTTGTTTCATGGAGGCCCGCGCATCTTGTCGACGGTGGTTTCGACCTGACCACCCCCGTCATTGTCATGGACAGTTCGGACGCGATGATCGGGTCACACGCTGAATATGGAACGCACGTCCAAGCGGGAGATTTCCTGTTTGAAATTCTCCCCGCCTGAACGTGCGGTGATGAGCGCCTGTTACGTTACTTCTCGATCGCGGCGCGCAGGAACCACGCCTGCTTTTCGAGTCCGCGTGCAGCACCGACCAGGATGTCGCCACTGAGTGAATCGGCATCATCGACCTTTTCAAGATCCGACTTGATGCGCTCGGATGCAGCCATCAGCTTGCTTTCCATCTGCTTGTAGGCGTCGGCAACCGAAATGGTGCCTTCAGCCACGTCACCGATTCCGGAGTCCCTGGCAACCGTGGCGGCGCGGCCATCGGGAGTACCACCCAGGGTCGAAATACGTTCGGCAACCTCGTCGAGGTCTTCACGTACCTGATCGACGATCTCATCGAGCGCCAGGTGAAGAGCGCGGAAACGATCGCCTTGAATATTCCAGTGGTACTGCTTTGCCTGCAATGACAGGTCGGTCAGGTCCACCAGTGCGCGCTGGAGCGCATCGATCACGAGTTGTTCTGCCATTTTGGAGTCCTTTCTACTCAGTGATTCTTCTAACATACAAGGGCGCACCCTCATTTGAAAGACTTCCGCTGCCACGTTCGCTGCCAGACAAAGACGGTACGAACGCGAACGCTCCTACTTGGGCAACGCCTCGTTGACCACATCGAACAGTTCAGTCATGTGATGGTCGGATGCCAGGCGCTCAGTACTGACTTCCCTGCCCGAACCATCGCACAGCGGGACACACCAGTTCGGGTATTCCGTATTGGTGCCCGGTAGATTCTGAGGGCGGATATCTCCCACAGCGTCCACCAATGCCACACCCACCAGACGCGAAGGTGTCATCGTAATGAAGCGATGCAAAGCTGTCACGATTTCTTCCTTGCTGGGCTCTGGCGAGTCCAGCAATCCGTATTCGCGCAGACGCACCAGCATGCGTTCGCGCTCGATTTCCTCCCCCGCGCGCACCACATCAACAGGATCGACCAGTAAGCCCAACTGGTCACGCAGCGTGGTCTGCACGCCGTCAAGGTATCCCGAAGTGGGTGGCAGATCATGAGTGTTCACTGTCGCAAGAACGTCGCGCCGGTATTGATCCGCATGCAGCGGCCAGCCAGAGTCCTCCTTTTCGAACCACAGCACCGATGTTCCCAGGATTCCTCGATCATTGAGGTAGCCGCGCACCCACGGTTCAACCGTGCCAAGGTCCTCACCGATCAGCACTGCTCCGGCGCGCTGGGCTTCAAGCAACAGCACACCAACCATCGCTTCATGGTCGCAGGACACGTATGTTCCATGCGACGCTGGTTCTCCCTCGGGAATCCACCACAGTCTGAACAATCCCATGATGTGGTCAATGCGCACTGCTCCGGCGTGGGACAGCACGGTTCGAATCATGTCGCGCAGAGGCCGGTACCCGCACCGCGCCAGTTCACGTGGTGACCACGGAGGCTGCGACCAGTTCTGGCCTTGCTGAGAATACATATCCGGGGGTGCTCCCACCGTCATTCCCGGTGCAAACAACGTGGGCGTGGCCCACACGTCGGAGCCTTTCGGGTGAACGCCAACGGCCAGGTCAGCCATAATGCCGATGCTCATGCCCAGTTCTGTGGCCAGGGCCTGCGTATCTCGCAACTGTTCGAGGGCGACCCACTGACACCATGAATAAAAGTCGATGCGATCGGCCAGTTCAACTCGTGCGCGTTCAATCTGATCAGTATCAGTGAGCATTTCAGGAATCAAGGGCTGATCGTCGCGTTCCAGATTGCCTGCCACAGACGACCCGGACGCTTCGATGAGCGCGCACCACAAGGAAAAGTCCGCCAGCGCATCGCCTCCTTCGTTCGTGAAACGGAGGAACTGTGCGCGGCGCGATGGGCGCATGGGTTGCGCATGGAGGATTGCGAGTGCCTGAACCTTCGCCCGCCAGGAAGTGTCACGGTCAATCAGATCCGTGCGTGATGCGCCCCAAGACTCCTCGCGCAGAGCATCAACTCGGCTGCGGTCCCGTTCAGACAACTGCGCATATTCCGGCAGCGATTCAGGATGAATGTACAGCGGGTTCACCCACCTGCGTGTCACCGGCAGGTAGGGCGAGTTCTCCAATGGCGAGATGGGCGCACACGCGTGAACGGGGTTAATCAGCACAAACTGCGCACCGCGCGCAGCACTGACCGACACGATGTCCTGCAGATCCGCGGTGTCGCCGATACCCCACGAGGAGGCAGAACGTACCGAATAAAACTGCGCGGAGGTGCCCCACTGCTGATCGGACTGCGTCAGCGCAGGTGGATCGATTCGGTCGGGAACGACGATCAGCGGCGCGGAAAACACTGTTCCGCCCTCAACGGTTGCGACAAGGCGGTGCCATCCCAATGGCAGTGAGGCTGGGATTTCGAACGTTGCACGTCCCACTAGCTGATCGCCAATCTGACGTGGCGGCACCCATCGGTCGAGCTGGGGGCACTGTCCCCCCTCGCCACTTTCGAGTTCGTAGCTGACTGTCACCCTGCGGCCGTGCGGCACGTGGACGGGTACGTCGCGGGCGCAATGCTCGCGCACAACGGTGCAGTCAGGCAGGGTCGTGGACCATTGTTGATCCTCGGTGAATTCAATGGCGCGTTGAAGGTCATGGACAGTGGAATCCTCATCGAGAGGCAATCCCAGTGCGTGGAGAACCTTCAGCAAAGATGCGGCTTCGACGTCAACAAGGTTGCCATACCAATCCCAAAAGTGCGTCGCCACTCCATTGGCTTCGGCCACCGAGCGCAACAGGTCAATCTCGGTGTGTGCTGGTGCAGCTAGATCCATGAAGGTCTCCGACTCATCTCATCCACAGCGGTACTGCTACCGATCGTACACGTCATGAACACAGTTGACGCAGTTCGCCCATCACACGTTCCGCATCTATTCCAGTGACCAGCTGCACGACATCGCCTGAGCGCACCACCGCGATAACCGGCGGTTGTCTCAGTAGGTGTTCATCGATGCTATCTTGGTCGCGGACCTGCACGCGGATTCTCAATGCGCACGGTTCAAGATCGACAACGTTGTCGCATCCGCCCAGCCCCTGAAGTATTTCCCGGCATCGTTGCGGCAAGGATGGCTCAGCTGTCCATTCGCGATCCACGCCTGCCTGACGATTTTTGTGCACCATGTGTCCATCGTAGAAGATTGCCCACGATGCGCACCTGCTGTGCACAAAATGCCGCATGAACGGACAATAGAATTATGACGACACCGATCGACGTACCGTTGACCACCGATGAGCCCGTGGCATCTGTCCTGCGTATTCTGCGATTGACCGAAGATGCCGAGCACGAGGACACCTTCACTGCTCACTCCCTGCCGCAGGTGAGGCGCGTATACGGAGGACAGGTCATCGCACAGTCGTTGCTGGCGTCAATGGCCACCATTGACCAGGACGATCGGCTTCCCCACTCCTTCCATGCCTACTTTCTGCGCGGCGGCGACCCGCAAGCTCCATTTACACTGCACGTCAACCGTTTGCGCAATGGCCGTTCCTTTTCGTCGCGTTCCGTGACATGCAGGCAGTCTGAACGCGAAATTCTCACACTCGCCGCATCCTTCCAGAGCCCTGAATCCAGTCTGACATACGAGATTGAAGCGCCGGATGTGCCCGGCCCCGATTCCTGCGACTCAGCATTGGAGCTCTTCCGCATGATGAATCACCCGGTGGGCCGATTCCTCGGCAAGACTGCTGCATTCGATGTTCGTCATGTCCAGGACAGTTTGTATGTCAAACCCGACCCTCACCCCACGAATCGCCAGCAGCTTTGGATGCGTCCGCGCTCTCCGATCCCCTCCCAGGTCAGTCAGCTCATTCACCGCGCGCTTCTGGCATACGTCGTCGACCAAGTCATGTTGGAACCAGCCATGCGCGCCACCTCATTGTGCTGGATGACTCCAGGTTTGTCGGCCGCTTCCCTGGACCACGCCATGTGGTTCCATCACGATGTTGATATCAACGACTGGCTGCTTTTTGACGGCACGTGCACCAGTGTCAATAACGGTAGAGTCCTGACCCATATGCAGATTTTCTCCTCCAACGGCAGGCTCGTTGCCGATGCCAACCAGCAGGGCATGATGCGTGTGCCACGCGGCGGTGTGCATGGCTCAGGCCGATGGGAGTTCATGGATGGCGACACGGCCACGGTCGCACCTGCTTAAGAAATGGAGTCCAATATGAGCATCTCTGCCCTGACCATTGCGGTCGCCACGCCGCTGCCCTCTGACCTGGTTGAACCACTCATGCAGTGCGATCCGCGCCTGCTGGTGGATTACCGCCCCCATTTGCTGCTGCCTCAGCGCTGGGTCGGTGACTGGGGTGGCGACACGAGCGTGACCCGCACCGACCAGGAGCACGCCGAGTACGTCCAGATGCTCACCCACGCTGACATTCTTCTGGGTATTCCTGATTCCTCCGCTCGCCTGCTGCGCGAGGTCGTCGAACACAACCCGAGACTTCGCTGGGTGCACACAATGGCTGCCGGAGGCGGCGCACAAGTCAAGTCTGCCGGCCTGTCTGTAGATGACCTCCAGCGCGTCACCTTCACCACCAGCGCGGGTGTCCACGGCACGACGCTCGCTGAGTTCGCACTGTTTGGCCTTCTCGCCGGCGCGAAAGATCTGCCCCGGCTGCACTCTGATCAACGCGCGCACCACTGGCCTGACCGCTACCCGATGCGCCACTTATCTGAAATGACCGTTCTGATCATGGGCACAGGTGGCATCGGCCGCGTTGTCGCGCACCGCCTTCACGCTCTCGGTGCGACCGTATGGGCAACCTCGCGTTCGGGCACACCGGTCGAGGGCGTGGATCGGCTCATCGCGATGGATGACCTGCACGATGCTCTGGGTCAGTGCGATGGCCTGGTGATCACTCTGCCTGGCACATCAGCCACCCGCCATATGATTGATGCCGCCGCGTTCGCGTCAATGAAACCGGGGATGATCCTGGTCAATGTGGGTCGAGGAACGGTGATTGACGAGGGCGCCCTCGTCGATGCCCTGGATGGGCAGCGCGTAGCTTTTGCTGCACTTGACGTAACGGAGACCGAACCTCTTCAGGATGACTCTGCCCTGTGGGATCATCCCCGTGTCCTGATCAGTCCTCACACGGCTGCGCTCTCAGCGCATGAAGGAGAGCGTATCATTGAACTCTTCATGGACAATGCGGTGCGCTTCCTGGATGGTCGTCCGCTCCGCAACGTTGTCAACACCATCGAGTTTTACTAGCACCTCGACCCATGCACGCCGCTCCACCACGTAGGCCCCGGACTTTCACGGCTCTGGGCCGTCAGGCCATCGCTTTGATAGCACGCCAGATGGTGCGCGAGGGGCGCCGTACTGTCATTGTTCCGACCTATGCCTGCCTGACGATGATCGTGCCGTGGCAATTGGAAGGCATGCGCATCGAACAGGTGGCGTGCGATCCGGTGATGATGGATCCCGCAGACCTTGAACGAGCCCTTGCCAGGTGCTCAGCTGACGAAACAGTGGTGTTCTACTGCGAGACTTTCGGCTGTCAGCCCTCGCGCGCGCTCAGCGATGTACTCGGTGAAACACGCGGGCGCGGTGTCCGAGTTGTTGCAGACAGAACCCACAGTGTGCTGTGCGATTCGGTGTGCGCCGCTGACATGGAGGTTGTTTCTGCTCGCAAGCTCCTGTCGATTCCGGAGATCGCGTGGGTCGATGGCAAGGTCGACCAGCCCTCTCGACGAAGCGAGGCTGACAATGCGCTGACGCGAGCTCGCCAACAGTTTCTTTCCACTCCGTCGGTTGCAACGTTTGAAGCCGTTGAGGATCTGGCAGATGAGCTGTGGACGCCGGTGTCGCCGTCTCAGGACGCTATGACGGCGCTGGAAGCGGTCGATATGGCCGGGCTCCGTGCAGATGTGCGCCGCACGCGCACACGAGTGGAAGTGGGTCTGCCACCGGGGTGCACAGTAGTCAACGAGGGCGTGTGCGCTCCCCTCGTTGTGCGCACCAATCACGCCGACAAGGCGGCCGACGCACTGTATTCGCGCGGCATTGTCGGACCAATTCATTGGGATCGCCCCGCCAGCAGCCGGCTGGAGTGGCCGAGCGACCTGCTGTGCCTACCGCTGGTGATGACGCCTGACCAGTGCGATCAGTGCATCGAAGTCCTGACCGCTATTCACTCCTGAGTGCTTCGACCGGGTCCTTACGTGAGGCTGCTGAGGACGGGATCAAGCCTGCAATGAAGGTCAGGAACATGGAGATCGCCACCAGTATCGCTGCCGCACCCACCGGCAGGATCGCCACATTATAGATCCCGAAGTTCGCTCCCACAATGAGGTTGGCCGGTATGGTCAGCAGCGCGGAGATGCCGATACCCAGCAGGCCCGCAACCAGACCCACGATCAGGGTTTCCGCATTGAATACGCGACGAATATCCCGCTTGGATGCGCCGATGGCGCGCAGAATGCCGATCTCTTTCTTGCGTTCGAGCACCGAAATATAGGTGATCACGCCGATCATGATGGACGAGACAATCAGTGAAATCGCCACAAATGCGATCAGCACGTAACTCACCACGTTGATGATGGTGGTCACCGATGACATAAGCGTGCCAACCAGGTCACTGTAGTGGATGACCTTTTCCTCATGCCCGTCGGCTCGTTGCTGCTCGTTGTAGCTATCCAGAATGGTGATGATTTCACCCTTGGATTCAAAATCCGCCGGGAAAATGTCGATACGTGAGGGACTGGCCGGATCGGCATACCCCATCTTCGACAGATTCGCGTCGTATGAGGTTGGCTCGGTCATCATCATTTGAGCGATCAGCTCGCTCAGTTCCTTCTCATCCATGTTGAAGTTAAAGGCGCGAGCTAGAGCGTCCTCGTCAATTCCCATCGCTGCCGACATGTTCTGACTGAGCTGGCTCATCTGGTTGGAGATGGCAGTGCCAATTGAATTTTCGAGGATGGAGCCCACCTGCGCTGAAATCTGGTCCGACACAGCCGTCATGGCGTCGTTCATGTAGGCACTCATGGCGGCATTCATCTGCTCAGCGAGAGCCGGGCCTTGAGCTGCCATCTGTTCGTCCATCTGTTGCCCGATCGACTCGCTGATCTGCCCAATGGCCAAGTCCGCCACGCCGCTCAGATCGGCCTGTGTTCCGTTCAGGTTGTCCTCGTTCTGGGCGAGCAATGCCTTTCCCTCCTCCGAGTCGAGGAAGACGGCGAAGTTCGTTGCCACGTCGCTGGCGTCGAGCCCATGCACCATGCAGTACTGGAAGTAGCCTGTCATCACCTGCTCGACCAGTGAGTTCAAGCGTTCAGGCTCGATCGCACTAGCCGCATCCATGCCCAGGTTCTGCCAGTCCACGCTGGCCATCGCGCGCTCAATGTCAATACCGTCCATCAGTGAGCTCATGTCCACTGATCCGAGCATGTCCTCGATACTGAGAGTCGGCAGCATCGACGGGTCAATAGTCAGTCCCGGCATATTCAGGTTCAGGTTCAGTGCCGACGGATCGATTGCCAGCTGCGATTCGTCAAATGTGAACGCCTCGGCCAGGGCGTCCTGGTCCACGCTGATCAATGACTTGAAATCCACCCCGCTGTTGCGCGGATTGTTCTGTTCATCGGCAAAGGTACGCCCCGTGAGAATATTGACTGACTGCTGGTCCAGTTGTGCGGCGACCACGTCGGAGCCGGCCGCCTCGTCCATCAGGTCCCTGACCAGGCTCGACGTGTAGTAGATGCCGGGTTGCAGGGCTGTGGCCGTGACTGATTCAGCGGGCTGCACGATGCCGACAACTCGCAGATCCTTCCCCTTGTCGACCAGACCGGACACAAAATCCTGATCCTTGCGCTTATCGGTCCACACCTTGTGCGTCTCGTCATAGACGTAGTAGTCGGCAGCATTCACAACCTTGAACGCGACACCCATGATGTCGTCGTAGCTGACGTCGATTGAGTCATCAGGGGCATCAATGTCTTCCTGGTTGACGAATTGTGCCACCATTGTCTTGAGTTCTTCCGGATCGCGCAGTCCGAGCGCGTACAGCGCGAAGTCGCTCATCTTTCCTGAGGGAGTGAGGACGGCCAGCGCCTCGTTCGATTCCGTTGGCCAGTGACCGGCAACCATGTCGTACTGTTGCTCGATGAGGGAGAGGTCGTCGCCCAGTTCGTTGAATACGTCAGTGTTCATCGCCTGGTTCATGAAGGCATTCGAGGTGGTGCCTGCGCCGATGCCGAGGGAAGCGAAAGTTGTGTCCGGGTTGACCTGGCGTGGCCCCGATTCCATATCGTCCGCAAAAATCTGAGGCCTGACGTTGTAGCGATACTCGATGGAGCGGGCGTACTGATCGAGGTTGTCTGGATCGGAATCCAGGTATCTCTTGAGCGTGGTCAGATCATTTGAGTCAACCGTTTTGAACATGTTGGTCACCATCGGCATTTCGCCCACGTGTCCACTCTGCACACTGTCCGCGCTGTCTGATTTTTCTGACATTTCCGCGGACGCCTCGAGCATGGACGACATGTTCAGTCCCTGGTTGAAGATCTGGAGAGGATAGACGGAGAGCGTGTCTTCCTCGACGTTCTTGATATAACTGTTCACGCCGTTGGCAAGAGCCAAAATCAATGCAATCCCAATGATGCCGATACTGCCGGCGAAGGATGTCATCAGGGTACGGCCCTTCTTGGTCATCAAGTTGTTGAAGGACAGTCCCAGAGCGGTGAGGAACCCCATCGAGGTCTTCGCATTCTCGCTACTTTGAGTGATCTGACTGCGAGTATGCTCCTCAATCGGGTTGGAGTCGTCCGATACTGTGCCGTCCTTGAGTGTCACGATGCGGGTTGCGTATCGGTCAGCAAGGTCGGGATTGTGCGTCACCATAATCACCAGGCGGTCTTGTGCAATGCCGGTGAGCAGATGCATGATCTGTTCGCTCGTCACCGAGTCCAGGGCGCCTGTCGGCTCGTCAGCCAGAACAATCTCCGGGTCGTTGACCAATGCACGGGCGATGGCCACGCGCTGCATCTGGCCGCCTGACAGCTGGTTGGGGCGTTTGTGGGCGTGCTCCTCGAGGCCGACATCGCGAAGCGCTGCCAAAGCGCGTTGACGCCGATCGGAACGGGAGACACCGGACAGGGTCAACGCCAACTCCACGTTAGCGAGCACGCTCTGGTGTGTGATGAGGTTGTAGCTTTGAAAAACGAAGCCGATCCGGTTATTGCGGTACGTGTCCCAGTCGTGGTCGGAATAGGTGGAAGTGTCAACGTCGTCGACGATGATGGAGCCACTGTCGTAATGATCCAGGCCGCCGACAATGTTGAGTAGCGTCGTCTTGCCTGAACCCGACGGACCCAGGATCGCGACAAATTCGTTGTCGCGGAACTCAATTGAGACATCGTCGAGCGCCTGTTGCGTCAAGTCGCCTGTCGTGTAGGACTTGGTGACGTTATTGAGCTGAAGCATTGTCTGCCTCCTGGGGCATCAGGCCGGTGCTGACCAATTCGAGCCAGCGCGAGCGGATGGAGTGGTCGAAAGCGATGGGGGCGCTGCACAGCAGGATGCCGAAATCCTTGACCATGAAGTCGGTACGCAGCGAGTGGTCGCGGCGCCCGGCGTCAATGATTTCAGTGAGGTTGTGAACAATTCTTTCACGTGTGTGGGCGATTTCCCGATCGCGTAGATCTGAAAAAGATTGGAGATATTCGGCAACTGCCTGCCGGTTGGCGCCGTTGCCGGCCGCCTCAGTCACAATCACAGAGAGCAGATGGGACAGGGCGTCTCCCCCACGGACCTGACCATCTGCGACACGCTTGGCAGTCTCAGTGAAGAGATCACATAGATGGGTCAGAGCCTGCACTGCAACGGCGCGGACAAGCGCCTCTTTTGTCGGGAAATGCCGGTAAAGCGTTCCAACTGCCACTCCGGCTTCCCTCGCGATCTGTTTCATGGAAACACCTGGACCGTGTTTCTTGATCTGTTCACCGGCCGTTGACAAGATGCGCTGCAGATTCAGGCGCGCATCCGAACGGGTCGGGCCGCCCTCGTCAATAGTTAACGCTGCCGTGTGCATGGTGTCATTTCTCTCCCATGTCGTGATCATTTCGGTGAACGTGAATCTAGGTTCATGTTATGAGTGCCGCGCGCTTCACGCATTGTGAGCGTTCCGGATGTGGGCAGCCTCTCCTTGCAGGCTCGTTTATCCGCACGCGCGACGCGCACTGCATAGACTGAACGAATGACTCCCCCTGTCGATACACGCAATCATGAAATCACCGCTCCAGGACCGCTGCTTGTGCCTGGCGGAACGTTGAGGGAACCTGGCTGGGCACGCTCCCCTCTGCTGGACTACGACCGGCAGGCAATCACTGCTCCCCGGTGGCGCATCAAGGAATGGGACTACTACATTGCGCTCACAGATACCACCGCCCTTGCCTTCACTGTGTGCGACGGCGGCTACTTCGGTATGGTGTCGGTGTCGTGGGTGGATCTGACTGCTCCAAGTGAACACACTGAAACCGTTCTGATACCTCTGCCCATGGGACGGCTCAAACTTCCCCGCTCCTCCACTGCAGGGGTAAGCCAGTTTGTCAATTCTCGCGTCCGGATACGCTTCGAGACGACTTCTACAGGTCGAAAGATTCGCTGCCACATGAAGAACTTCAGCGAGAGTGAGGACTTCAAGTGCGTGCTGACCATGGAGCAACTGGGCATGGATTCACTGGTGATTGCCACGCCCTGGGCTGAAGATCCCCGTGCCTTCTACTACAACCAGAAGGTCAACTGTATGCCGGTTCGTGGAAGCGCAACATGGGGTTCGCGCCGCGTCGACTTCGATGCGGCGACGGATTTTTGCACCCTTGACTGGGGGCGCGGGGTGTGGACCTACGACAATCGCTGGTACTGGGGTTCAGGGAATGCACGCATCGACGGCGTTCCCTTCGGATTCAACATCGGTTATGGTTTCGGCGATACCTCGGCCGCCAGCGAAAACGTCATATTTTATGATGGCGTCGCGCACAAACTTGATGACGTGTTATTCCAGATACCTCATTCCTACACCGATCCGTGGCAATTCACGTCTAGCGACCACCGCTTCGAAACAGTCTTTGAGCCGATCATCGATCGCAGCGCGAGCATGTCGGTTGGCCCTGTCGCCACCGAGCAGCACCAGGTTTTCGGACGCATGAGCGGACACGTCGTACTCGACGACGGCACAGACCTCGAACTGCGCGATATCGTGTGTTTTGCCGAGGACGTCCACAACCGCTACTGACTCATTCGTCGATCTAGGCCAGTCGGTCAGTTCACCGATCCTTACTGATCAAAAGCATTCTCGCACCAAGCGGCTCTTATTCCACGTTAGTGGCTCGGAGCCCATTGACGCACGTATGAGCACAATCCACGACAAGAAAAAAACCCGGAAACCTGCAATTTCCGGGAAAAATCGTCGGGCTGGCGGGATTTGAACCCACGACCCCTTGACCCCCAGTCAAGTGCGCTACCAAGCTGCGCCACAGCCCGAAGTTCGCCGTCACGGCGACCTGACTACTTTAGCTCACGAAAGCAGTCCTTTCCAAGTTGACCGACTTGATGCCGATCACATCGCGCGGTGTCTTGTTCAGCCCCGCACCGTTCGATAGGCTCCACTCATGTCATCGCCAGATTACTTTGCCAACGATTCGCGTACGAACCGCCAGCGTATGCTTGATGAAGACTTCTATATCGGCGACGATCCGGAGAACGCTCGAATCGCCCAGAAAGCCATTGAGCTATCTGAGCAGTATCGCCTCGCGATCATTGCGGGCAACGCGCAGGCACGTGAGATTTTGTGCGAATTACTCGGCTCGTTTGGCGCACGTTCCTACATTAGGCCGCCTCTGAGCGTCGACTATGGTGAGAACCTGCATGTCGGTGACCGCACATTCATCAATATGAATCTGGTTGCCCTTGACGTTGCCGCCATCTACATCGGTGATGACTGTCAGATTGGCCCGAACGTTCAACTCCTGACGCCCATTCACCCACTGGCACCCATTCCTCGGCGCGACAAACTAGAGGCCGCGCGCTCCATCCGACTGGGCGACAATGTCTGGCTCGGAGGCGGTGTCATCGTGTGTCCAGGAGTGACAATTGGCGATAACACAGTTGTTGGTGCCGGTTCGGTTGTGACGCGAGATCTGCCGGCGAATGTCGTCGCAGTGGGGACACCTGCACGCGTAGTGAAAGACCTCGATCCGGAGGATACCCGCCTGGAATAGACCCCATATTTCCAGCGCAAACGATCTGTACATCACATGTCGACGCGCGCCCTGCCAATTCGCCGCTGTTGTCCCTAGACTCCATAGCGGGAATGGTCGCGCGTCTTGGCTTGAGGAGTCCACTGGCATGAACAAGGTTGGCATCGGAGTGTCCTTATTGGCATCCGTCACGTTCGCCGCTTTCACGTATATTGCCAAATTTACGCCGCCATTGAGCGGCACACAGTTGTGGGGCTGGCGCATCATGCTGACAGTACCCGGAATCATCCTCACTTTCATCGTGACCGGTCGCGGACGCTCCCTCGTTCGTGAAATACAGACCGTACGGGAAAATCCATCCCGACTGCTCAGCTACGCCTTTTGCGCGCCCATGCTGGCAGTGCAAATGCTGCTTTTTGGGTGGGCACCACAAATGGGCAGGACGCTTGAACTGGCACTGGGATACTTCCTCATGCCGGTCGTTATGGTGTTGGCGGGGCGTTTCGTGTACAAGGAACGCATGAGTCCCCTCTCGGCTCTTGCGGCTGTACTGGCCGGATGCGCCGTCATCTATCAGGTCGCCTCGACAGGGCAGCTCGGGTGGGTCGCTCTCATCGTCGCTCTGGGATACCCCCTGTACTTCATGGTTCATAAGTATTTCCATACCGAGGGTGTCTCCGCGCTCACGTGGGAAATGATCCTCGCCTCTCCACTGGCACTGTGGTTCGCACTGGCACGCGGTGGCGTCAATGTCCCACGAGAAAATCCCCGACTGATCTGGATCATTCTGCTGATCGGCGCTGTCTCAGTGGTCGCCATGATCGTGTACGCATTGTCTGCGCGGATGCTGCCGTACAGTGTGTTCGGGTTGATGACCTACGTCGAACCCGTCCTGGTCTCCCTGCTCGCTATGGCAGCTGGAGAGCGCATCAGTCCTGGCGAAATCATCTTGTATATCGGAATCTACACCGCTGTTGGCCTGTTGGGTGTGGACGGCCTGTTGGCAATTGTGCACCGTGAACGCTGGCGTGCCTTCCCAGCTCGTCCATGGATCAAACGTCGCCGCAGAAAGTCGCCGCGTTCCCGTCACTTCAGGCGCGATCGCACATCCCGGTCGATCAACTCCACCAACTGATCGACCACTTGATCAATTGTCAGATCAGAGGTGTCGATCGGCGTCACACCGGCCGCCGGTGTCATGAACTCCGACACTGTTGAATCCGCGGCGTCGCGCCCCTGGACCTGTGCACGCGTTGCTTCCAAAGCCTCGGCATCCACACGACCATACAGTTCCAGTGTCCGCCTGCGCAGCCGTGCTTCGGGGTCGGCACTCAGCAGCACCCTGACATCGGCATCCGGGCACACCACCGTTGTGATGTCACGGCCTTCAGCGACCATACCGTGACCGTTTGCGCGTGCTTCCATCATGCGGCGGCGCTGCTCACGCGCCATCCAGTGACGCACTTCCATATTGGTTGCCACCTGGGACACCACGCCAGAGATCCGGGGCGTGCGGATATCGAGGGTAATCTCCCGTTCCCCCATGAAGAAGTGGGGATCCTGTGGATCAGAGTCCATACGAAGCGGCATTTGGTCTGCTGCAGCCGTGACTGCGTGATGGTCAGCCAGGTCCACCCCAGATTCCAGGGCGAACCACGTGAGCGCACGATACATCGCACCCGTGTCGAGGTATCCGATGCCCACGCGCGACGCCACGCGTCTGGAGACAGTTGATTTTCCAGACCCTGCGCTGCCGTCGATGGCAACCGTGACGCCGACACGTTCAATTCCCTCACGCAACGCTGCATCGAAATCTGTAACAACTGGTGCGTCCTGGTCGCCCATCACACTGCTCCTACTCTGTACTCGCATGCGCAATAATGCGCCATCCGCGTTTAACCAACTCGACCTCCGCCTCACGCGCACGCGTCGGATCCACCATGATGCGAGCCACACCAACCCGCTGGCGGGCAGCATGGTCAACCGTGAAGTCTTCAATGTTCACGCCGATCGACCCCAGTTCCGTAAACAGGTGCCCAAGCTCGCCAGGCTCATCTGGCACCAGAACCTCAACCTCGGCGAAATGGACAGGAACGCCACCGTGCTTGCCCGGAATACGTTCGACTCCACGGTTGCCTGCTTCCATGACGCGGTTTACCGCACCGACCGATCCACCCGTCAGCGGACCGCCTTGGGCGGCGCGATGCAGATGCTCGCGAAGGGCGTTTAAATCGTCACTGAGTGCATCCAAAACCTGCGTGATTGGACCAGCGTTGCCAGCCAGGATGACGGTCCACAACCGAGGGTCCGACGCTGCAATCCTGGTCGTATCACGCAATCCCTGGCCAGCCAGGGACAATGCTTCACTGGGCGCGTCCGCCAAGCGCGCGGCAAGCAGCGAGGACACCAATTGCGGCACATGAGACACCAGAGCAACTGCATGATCATGGGTGGAAGCATCCAGCTGCACAACAACCGCCCCAACATCCGTCGCCAACGTGCGGACCGCGACGATCGCCTTGTTCGATGAGGCCTCGTGCGCGACCACCACCCAGGGCCTGCCGATAAACAGGTCGGGATCTGCCGCCCCCGCGCCGGAGCGTTCACGACCTGCCATCGGGTGCGAACCAACGTATCGCGCTGCCAACGTGGCATCACCTGTGGATGTGGCCAGCTCCAGGACCTCCTGCTGCACAGCGCTCTTAACGGACGCCACGTCCGTGACAACGGCTTCAGGGTAGTCCTGCAAAGCGCGCACCACGCACTCCCCTGCCACGTCAGGTGGGGTCGCCACGACGACAAGGAGCGGCTCGACGGTCCTCACCGTCTGCAGGGCTCGGCCCGCTCCCATGTCAACGGCAAGCTGCTCAGAGGTGGGAGATGCATCGCTGAGAAATACGTCGATCCCTCCCCTGCTCAACGCGAGGCCGAGGGAGGCGCCCAACAGACCAGATCCAATAATCAGAACTGGGCCATGCGTCCCGACTGCGCCTGCCATTACAGGCCTACGCAGGAGTACAGGCCGACGAGCATGTTCCCCTTCACGCGGCGCGTCGTGCCTGGTTGCAGGCGCTCGAGGCGAATAGGGCCGAACTCGGTGCGTACCAGTTCGCGCACTGGGAAGCCGACCGCATCCATGAGTCGACGCACCAGACGGTTGCGCCCCTCGTGCACGCGGATCTCAACAGCCGTGATGTCGCCGAAGGTTTCAACAACCCTGAAACCGTCAACGGCAATCGGACCGTCTTCGAGTTCAATTCCCTTGAGCAGCTGCTTGCGCACCTGAGGCTTGACCTCACCGTGGACGCGCGCCACGTATGTCTTGGGCACCTCATAGCTCGGATGTGTCAAACGGTTGGCCAACTCACCGTCATTGGTCAACAGCAACAGTCCTGACGTATCAATGTCCAGGCGTCCGACGTGATAGAGGCGCTCCGGGTAGTCTCCAATGATGTCGGTCAGACAGGGACGCCCCTCAGGGTCATCCATCGTTGAGACCATGCCGACCGGCTTGTTCAGCGCCATGACGATGTGTTTCGACTCGTCTGTGATCACCAGATCGCCGTCTACGTGGATAACCTGATGGCCGGGGTCGACACGCGTGCCCATCGCAGTTACTACATGGCCGTCCACGCTCACGCGTCCCTCGCGGATCAGCTCTTCGGCAGCGCGCCGCGAGGCGATTCCTGCTTGAGACAAGACCTTTTGCAGCCGAATTCCACCTTGTACGTGTGGATCGTTTCTCACAGTGTCTCCTCCATGTCATGAGCCAATTCGTCAAGCTCGTCGCTTTCGGGCAGGTAGGGTGCCAAGGGCACCAGCTCGTCCAGAGAGTTCATCCCCATGCGCTCCAGGAACATGTCAGTTGTCCCGTACATTCGGGCACCTGACGGCGCCAGCCCCACTTCTTCAATCAACCCGCGTGCCACCAGCGTACGCACAACCGAGTCAACATTCACGCCTCGAATGTGTGAGATTCGCGCCCGCGTCACCGGCTGGCGGTATGCCACCACCGCCAGTGTTTCCAATGCGGCCTGACTGAGTTTGGATGATTCGGAGCCGACGATGAAGCGGCCCACCATGGATGCCCACTGAGATGAGGAATAGATGCGCCACCCTCCAGCGGCGTGGCGCAGTTCGAATCCACGCGCCCTCGTGCCGGGGATTCGGCCCGCATACTCGTGGGCGAGGTGTTCCAGCGCGGTGGTCACATCATCTTCATCAGTGTCTAACGCATCAGCGAGTTGAGCGGCACTGACGGGTGCGTCGGCGACCATCAAGATCGCTTCCAGTGCGCAGTACAGCGCGTCGGACGGCTCACTCATTGTTCCTCCATTGACGAGGGCGTCTCCCCCTCGTAGTCATCGATCGGCACCTCGTCCAATGTGGTTCCGTTCCATTTCACCGTCAGTTCGCCCAGTGCTTCGGCCTGATCAAACTCAATAATAGTGCGGCGGAAAAGTTCCAGGACCGCCAGAAACCGCGACACCACGACAGCTGTGCTCTCAGCATCTGCGATGAGCGCGTGGAACGTCATCACCGGCTGGGCGCGCAGTTTATTCATGAGGATCGGAACCTGCGTGGCGACCGGGATCACCGGGTCGTGCAGGTGGGCGATCTGCACAGCAGGTGGGCGGTTGCTGAGCGCATCGGCCGCTAGGCGCGCAAGATCTTCGGCACTAATGGTCCACACCAGTTCAGGCAGCAGTGCAGCGAAATGCGGTTCCAGTGCGACGTCCCGGGCGTATGACCCGTCGAAATCTCCCAGTCGTGAAGCGATGCTACCGGCGGCCATTTTGAATGCCCGGTATTGCAGCAGGCGCGAAAACAGCAGGTCGCGTGCTTCCAGATCTTCCAGGTCGACATCTGTTTCATCGACGTCACGCGGAAGAAGGTGTGCCGCCTTCATGTTAAGCAGCGTGGCCGCCACGACGAGGAATTCCGTGGTGCGTGACAGGTCCGGGAATGCGCTCATGTGAGCGATGAACTCGTCGGTCACTTCTGCCAAGGCGACCTCGGTAATGTCGAGGCGCTTGCGTGAAATCAGCTGCAGCAGCAGATCAAAGGGACCTTCGAATACGTCCAGTGTGACTCGAAATTGATCGATGGTCCCTTCGTCAATGATCTCAGGCGACGCCACCACGAGCAACCACTTCTCGAGCCAGGCGGCGGTACGCTTGCGCTCCAGGATGCGTTGGTGCATACGTGGTGATCGGTTCAGTCGCCACCGACGCGTCAGGGAATTTCACCGTGCGACGGATCCTGGTCGAAAACACCAGGTCACCGAATGCTTCACTGAGCCGCTCCAGGACTTCACGCGTGTGCAGCGTGCGGGTATCGACCATCGTGGCCACGATTCCGTCAATGTTCAGCCGCGGGTTGATCCGGTCACGCACCGTCTCGATGGTCTCGACCAGTAGCGCCACACCTCGCAGGGCAAAAAACTCAGCCTCTACCGGCACGATCACGCCGTGGGAAGCGCTCAACGCGTTCACGGTCAGCAGGCCCAGTGACGGCTGGCAGTCAATGAGGATGACGTCGTATTCATCAGCCACCGAACGCAGCACACGTGCAAGAGCGGATTCGCGCGCCACTTCGTTGACCAGTTGGACTTCCGCAGCAGACAGGTCGATATTCGCCGGCAGGACGTCAAGATTGTCCACCGCCGTGGGCACGATGGCCGTATGCGCATCCGGTTTGGACGCCATCAGCAGCGTGTAAATCGTCTGGTCCAGTTCCAGGGCATTGATGCCCAGACCCACCGATGCGGCACCTTGCGGATCGAAGTCGACGATCAGCACACGCCTGCCGTATTCAGCAAGCGCGGCACCCAGGTTGATGGTCGTCGTGGTCTTGCCGACGCCGCCCTTCTGGTTGCACATGGCAATAATGCGTGCAGGGCCGTGCCCTTTGAGCGGCTCAGGAACAGGGAAATCTTCTTCCTCGTTGGTGGTGCCACCCAAATCCGTTACCAATGCAGGTTGATCATCATGAGTCACGCTCTTAGCCTAGTTCATTGTGCCGCGTCAGTTGCGCAGCTGGGCACGTGGATGAGCGGATCGGTACACTTCACGCAGCGTCGTCGCCGTCAACCGGGTATAGATCTGCGTGGTCTGAACGCTGGCATGTCCGAGCAGTTCCTGCACGTCACGCACGCTCGCTCCACCCTCCAGCAGATGCGTGGCAAAGGAATGACGCAGAGTGTGGGGCGATACTTTCGATTCCAGGCCGGCCTCACAGGCTACCCGTTGAATCGATTCCCACGCCGATTGGCGCGACATGGGTCGCCCTCGTAAATTCAGGAACAAATGCGAATCGCCTCGTCCTCGGGAGGCAAGCTCCGGGCGAGCACGCACCAGATAATTGCCCACTGCCTGACGTGCAGCGTGTCCCACCGGCACCAGGCGTTCCTTACGTCCCTTGCCGAACAGACGCACGACCGGTAGCTCCTCATCCAGGTCGATGTCATCGACAGCCATTGCCAAAGCCTCTGACACGCGTGCCCCGGTGGCGTAGAGGACTTCGAGCAGCGCATGGTCTCGAATGCCGCGCGCCGAGTCGTCGCGCGCCGCCATATCCAGCAGGCGTGTCACCTCGTCAATACTGAGAGCCTTGGGCAGGCGCTCCCCCATTTTCGGTGAGTGCACATCCTGCGTGGGGTCGACCGTACCGTATCTTTCACGGATCGCGAAACGATGAAACCCTCGGATCGCTGCCAGTGCGCGCGCAATTGACGAGGGAGCCTTCGGCGCCGTTTCACCGTGAGGATGGGACAGGGTGGACAGATAATCTGCGACATTGTCGGGGGTGACCGCCGTCAGATCCGTGACCCCACGTTGATGCAAGGCCTGAATATAGCCCCCGATGTCCCGGCGATAATTCGTCACCGTGTGCACCGATGCGCCTTTTTCCACCTGCAGGTAGCTCAGCCACTCCTCGGCAATGCTGTCCAAAGCGTCCACGTGTGAATGCTAGACGATCGGGCCCAGGTGCGCGGCTGAAAGTCCTCGTCAGGGGTCGCAGTATTCACGTAGACTAATCCTGCAGCCAATATCAGTGTTGTTCTGACCTGCGTCGCTCAACGTTGGGGCGCAGAAATTCTGGAGGATGTTGTGACATTGAAGTGGGACTCAATCGATGATCGAGCAGTTGCGACTGCCCGCGTGCTAGCCGCCGATGCCGTGGAGAAAGTGGGCAATGGCCACCCAGGCACCGCTATTTCGCTGGCACCTGCCGCGTATCTGCTCTACCAGCGCCATATGAAGTTTGATCCAACTGATGAGCATTGGCTGGGCCGCGACCGTTTCGTCCTGTCAGCAGGCCATTCATCGCTGACACAGTACGTGCAGCTGTATCTGGCTGGCATGGACTTGGAACTGGAGGACCTGAAGTCACTGCGCACGTTCAAGTCAAAGACGCCCGGTCACCCCGAATTCAAGCACACCAAGGGCGTGGAAGTGACCACTGGACCGCTGGGTACCGGCATCGGTGCAGCCGTCGGTTTCGCCATGTCGGCTCGCCGCAGCCACGGCCTGTATGATCCGGAAACACCGATGGGTGAATCCGTCTTCGATCACAACGTGTACGTCATTGCAGGTGACGGTTGCATGCAGGAAGGCGTCCAGTCTGAGGCCGCCTCATTGGCCGGAACGCAGCGTCTGGGCAACCTGACGGTTATTTACGACGACAACCACATCTCAATTGAAGACGACACGAATATCGCGTTCAACGAGGACGTTCTGGCGCGCTACGAATCCTACGGCTGGCATGTCCAGCGCGTTGACTGGCTCAAGGATGACGGCTCCTACGTCGAAGACATCCAGGCCCTGGATCATGCACTGAATGAAGCTGAGAAGGTCACCGACCGTCCCTCCATCATTGCGCTGCGCACCATCATCGGCTGGCCAACTCCGAAGAAGCAGAACACCGGCGGGATCCACGGATCCAAGCTGGGGGATGAAGCGCTGCGCGGCCTGAAGGAAGCGCTCGGCTTTGATCCAGAGGCGATGTTTGCCGCCGATGAAGAAGCTGTCAAGGCAGTGCGGGAAGCCACCGCGAAGCGCGCACGTGAGGCACGTGAGCAGTGGGATGAGCGTTTCAACGCGTGGCGTGAGGCCCAGCCTGAACGCGCAGCGATGCTGGACCGTGTCCTGGCGGGCGGTCTTCCGGATGGGTGGGAATCAGCCCTGCCCGTGTTCGAAGAAGACAAAGCACTGGCCACCCGCGCAGCCTCCGGTCAGGTACTCAACGCCATCAAGGACGTTTTGCCTGAACTGTGGGGCGGTTCCGCTGATCTGGCAGGATCGAACAACACCTACATGGACGGCTACCCGTCATTCCTTCCCGAGGATCGCTCCTCTGAGAAGTTCCCGGGCAACCCGTTTGGCCGTAACCTGCACTTCGGTGTACGCGAGTTCGGCATGGGTGCCGTGATGAACGGTATTGCCGCCGATCACCTCACCCGCGTGTACGGTGCGACATTCTTCGTCTTTTCGGATTTCATGCGCGGTGCGGTGCGCCTGGCGTCCATCATGGATCTGCCTGTGACCTACGTGTGGACCCACGATTCGATCGGTGTGGGCGAAGACGGCCCGACGCACCAGCCCATCGAGCATCTGGCAGCCTGCCGCGCGATCCCGAACCTCGCGGTTGTGCGCCCGGCGGATGCTGCAGAAACGGCTCAGGCATGGAAATCGATCCTGGAACGTCAGCACCCCGCCGCGCTGGTCTTGTCGCGTCAGGGTCTGCCAAACCCTGCCCGCGGCGACGAGGCCGGCCTGGCCGCTGCGGAGGGCCTGGATCGCGGCGCCTATGTGCTGAGCTGTGACGGCGATCCGGATGTCATCCTCCTGGCATCGGGTTCTGAGGTGTCAATCGCGCTTGACGCTGCTGCCACGTTGCGCGAAGAAGGTCGCAGCGTGCGCGTCGTGTCGGTTCCCTGCATGGAATGGTTCGACGAGCAGGACGAGGATTACAAGGAATCGGTCCTACCCAGCAGTGTGCGTGCCCGCGTCTCCGTCGAGGCTGGCATTGCGATGCCGTGGCACCGCTGGATCGGCGACGCAGGCCGAGCCGTGTGCATCGAGCACTTCGGTGAGTCCGCTGATGGCGCCCGCCTGTTCGAGGAGTTCGGCTTCACTGCTGAGGCAGTGGTGAGCGCTGCTCACGAATCACTGGATGCTGCAGCGAAGTAACACTGCTTTCTGCTGACATGAGGTATCGGCGCGGGGTGACGGCACATGGCCGAAGCCCCGCGTCGATCACGTCGTGGGCATGACAAGCTGAATCACGGCGATCTCGATACGATGGTGGCCTGACACATGATCGATTGAGGAGTGTGCATGGACCCTTCATCGGATGACGCGACGATGCAGATACGAAGCTCCATGGATCGGAGGCTGCCTCGAATTGCGCCTCCTTGCGGCCTGGTCGTTTTCGGCATTACCGGCGATCTGGCGCGCACGAAGTTGCTGCCCGCTATCTACGACCTGGCACACCGCGGCCTCCTCAACCCTGCGTTCGCGCTGACCGGTTTCGGCAGACGTGAGTGGGATCGTGAAGATTTTGAAGATTTCGTGCGCACCTCCATTGAGCAGCACTCTCGAACAGGGTTCGACGAGGGAACGTGGAAGCATTTTGCATCCGGCTTGCGCTTCGTGTCCGGCTCATTCGACGACACTGACGCATACGAGGAGTTGGCGCAGACGGTGCGTGAACTCGATGAATCGCGCGGCACCGGCGGCAATCACGCTTTCTACTTGTCCATTCCCCCAAAGTGGTTCCCGGTTGTCTGTCAGCACCTGGCGAATACCGGTCTGAACGAGCGTCGGGATAGTGAGTGGCGCCGGGTGATCATCGAGAAGCCGTTCGGTCACGACCTTGAATCTGCCCGCGAACTGTCGGACGCCGTCTCGCGCGTCTTCGATGAGCAGGACGTGTTCCGTATCGACCACTATTTGGGCAAGGAAACCGTTCAGAACATTCTGGCGATGCGTTTCGCCAACACGATGTTCGAACCACTGTGGAATGCGCATTATGTGGATCACGTGCAGATCACGATGGCGGAGGATATCGGCATCGGTACTCGCGCCGGCTATTACGACGGTATTGGCGCGGCCAGGGACGTCATCCAGAACCATCTGCTTCAGCTCGTGGCGCTCACCGCGATGGAGGAGCCCATCAACTTGTCGCCTGAGGCGCTCAGGGCCGAAAAGCTGAAGGTCCTGTCCGCTATTCGTCTGCCCGAGGATCTGGCGACCTCAACAGCACGCGGTCAATACCAGTCAGGTTGGCAAGCCGGTCAATTTGTCAAGGGGTATCTCGACGAGGACAATATTCCGGCCGATTCGCACACCGAAACATATGCCGCATTGACATTGCACGTCGATACACGCCGGTGGGCTGGTGTTCCGTTCTATCTGCGTACGGGCAAGCGCCTGGGCAAACGTGTCACGGAGATTGCAGTTGTCTTCAAACGTGCCTCGCACGTCCCGTTCCAGCACTTTGAGATGGGAGAAACCGGGCACAACGTCCTCGTCATCCGTATCCAGCCCGATGAGGGAATGACGATTCGTTTCGGTGCGAAGGTTCCCGCAACAGAGATGCAAGTGCGCGACGTGACGATGGATTTTGGCTACGGCCATGCGTTCACTGAGGATTCCCCGGAATCCTACGAGCGCCTCATCCTTGATGCGCTGGTCGGCTCCGCGCCACTGTTCCCCGATCAGGATGAGGTTGAGGCCTCGTGGAAAATCCTCGATCCGGTGCTGGATTTCTGGGCACAGCAGGGCCCTCCCGACCAGTATCGTCCCGGAACATGGGGACCTGAATCAGCTCACCAGATGCTGGCTCGCTCCAGCCGCGCTTGGAGGTTGCCGTGATTATCACCCTCAACGACACATCAGCCCTCGATATCGCCTCGCAGCTTCTGCAGATCCGTCAGGAACAGGGGGCTTCGGCGCTGGGCCGCGTGTTGACGCTGATCGTCGTGGTTGACGACCGGATCGACGTTGACCATGCGATTGAAATTTCGCAGGCTGCTTCTCACGAGCATCCTTGCCGCGTCATCGTGGTGGTGGAGCCGGTGCAGGCAGAACGCTCCAGCTCCCCGCGGGTCAATGCACAGATTCGCATGGGCAAGGACGAGGGGCCGTCTGAAGTCATCGTCCTGGAGCCTCGCGGCGACGCTGGTCAGGATCTGGATACCCTGGTTATGCCGCTGTTACTGGCCGATACGCCGGTGGTGACGTTCTGGCCCAGCATACCGCCTGAAAATCCTGCCGAGCATCCGCTGGGGCGACTGGCCGTGCGTCGCATTTCGGATTCACGGGAGACCGATACGCCCATCGATACACTGTTGCGCCTGTCCGAGGTGTACACCCCTGGGGACACTGACTTGGCGTGGTCCGGCGTCACGTTGTGGCGCGCACTGATCGCCACAATGGTCGAGGGGTTCAAGTCGGTACCCACCGCCGTGACCGTTCGCGGCCACCACACTCATCCGTCGTCGTATCTAGTGGCAGCGTGGCTTGCCGATGTGATGGGTATTCCTGCACGCGTCGACACCGATCCGACAGCTCAAACCATTACGGGTGTGCACTTCACGTTTGATGATGCCGAGGAAGCCTCGTTAACGCGCCCTGCCGGCTCGTCTGTCGCGCATGTCAAGCGTTCGGGTCTTGATCCTGTCGCGGTTAATCTTCCGCGGCGCAGTATTCAGGACTGCGTGATGGAAGAACTCAGACGCTTAGATCCTGACCTCATGTATCAGCACGTGATCGGCAATTTCCTGCACGACGTTCGTCGCGATTGCAAGGACCAGTCATGACTTCTTCTCCCCTGCCCCGTATCGTCACCGCTTCTGACCGTAAGAATCTGGCCAGCGCTGTTGCGCGCGAATTGTTGCCAATCCTCGTGCAGGACGCGCGTGAACACAGCGCTGACCGTCCCTTCCAGTGGGCTATCGCAGGCGGCGTCGTGCACGACGTTCTCGCCGATCTCGCTTCGATCATCGCTGACGAGGACGACCTCGATGCCGACTGGTCGCATATTCGAGTGTGGTGGGTCGATGAACGCTTCGTTCAGGCCACCCACTCCGAGCGTAATGACCAGCAGGCCGTATCCGCGCTGTTCGCGCAACTGCCCGGCATTCAGCTGCGCCCCATGCCCTCCGACCGCGGTCAGGGACTCGATCAGGCGGCTGAGGACTATGCAGATCTGTGGCGCTCAGATATCGGTGACGGGGTGCTTGACTTTGCGCTGATCGGGATGGGACCGGATGGGCACATTGCCTCCCTCTTCCCGGGCCGCGCGCACGAAGCTGATGGCGCGCCTGTTCTGGTAGTGCGCGATTCACCGAAAATGCCGCCGTTGAGGCTGTCGCTGCCGATGTCGACTATTGCCAGTGCCCGTGATATCTGGGTTGTCGCGCCCGGTGATTCGAAGGCTGACGCACTGGCGGAGGCACTGGTGTTGGGCGCGCATGAGCAGGATCGACCGATTGCCGGTCTTCCACGCGATCGAACCACGTTCTGGCTTGATACGGATTCGGCGCGCGGCCTGGAAGTTCGCTGAATCACCGGGTCGTGGTCTCAGCCCACTGCGCGCACAGTCAATAGAGAAATCGCACGTGGGACGTTCACGTCTCACGTGCGATTACCGAAAGCTTGAGCGTAAGGCCGTATCTTAGCTGGCGACCGTGATCTTGGTCAGGAGCGCGTAGGCTACGATGCACACCACCCACACGATCAGAATTGCCAAGGTAATGCGATTCAGGTTACGTTCTGCCACGCCTGATGATCCCGCAGTGGTGGAAATGCCGCCGCCGAACATATCTGACAGGCCGCCGCCGCGCCCTTTGTGCATCAGCACTGTCAATACAAGCAGGATGCTGGCCAAAACGGTCAGTACGACAAGGATTATTTTCAGAGCAGTCACTGGTTTTCCATTCACATGCTGGGGATAACAGTAGGCAGTGTAGTGGTATAAGGCCGTCCAACACCAGTTGGACGCGCGGCGCGTTACCTCACATCTCTGCCGCAGTTCGCCTGGCCGTCCTGAGTAGGGCGCGCCAGGCGAACTGTCAGAAGACCGGCGCGAGCCGATCAGGCGTTCTTGTACAGAGCGATCTTCGAGAACTCCTCCGCCTTCAGAGAGGCGCCGCCGACCAGTCCGCCGTCAACATCAGGCTGAGCCATAATGTCAGCAACGTTCGTCGACTTCACGGAGCCGCCGTACAGAACGCGGACGCTGTCAGCCAGTTCCGGTGTGTACAGCTCTGCCAGACGTGCGCGGATCGCACCGCACACCTCCTGGGCATCTTCAGGTGTCGCAACCTCGCCGGTGCCGATCGCCCAGATGGGCTCGTAGGCAATGACGATCTTGGCAGCCTGCTCGGCGTCCATCCCATCGAGTGCACCGTCGATCTGAGCCAGGACGTGCTCGACGTGACGGCCTTCCTTGCGGACCTCGAGGCCCTCACCGCAGCAGATGATCGGGGTCATCCCGGCTGCCAGTGCAACGCGGGCCTTCTCGCCCACCAATGCATCGCTTTCGCCGTGGTATTCGCGACGTTCGGAGTGGCCGACGACAACATAGCTGACACCCAGCTTGGCGAGCATTTCAGCTGACACTTCACCGGTGTATGCGCCGGATTCGTGCGTTGAGATGTCCTGCGCGCCGTACTTGATCTTGAGGTTGTCACCCTCAACGACAGTCTGAACGGAGCGGATATCGGTAAACGGTGGGATGACCACAACTTCAACGTCGCCATAGGTGAAATTCGCGTCATCCAACGCCATTGCGAGGCCCTGGACCAAATGAACAGCCTCAAGGTGGTTGAGGTTCATCTTCCAGTTTCCGGCCATCAAAGGTGTACGTGCCATGTTTCAGTCCTCCAGAACTGCGATACCGGGCAGAGTCTTGCCTTCGAGGAGTTCGAGGGACGCTCCACCGCCTGTGGAAATGTGAGAGAAAGTGGATTCGTCGAATCCGAGTTGACGAATGGCTGCTGCCGAGTCGCCGCCACCGACCACCGAGAACATTGAGCCTGATGACAGTGCCTGCGCCACGGCGCGGGTGCCCTCTGCGAATGCCTCGAACTCGAATACGCCCATCGGGCCGTTCCACGCCACAGTCTTGGCCTCGGCCAGTGTCTGTGCGAACAATTCGCCGGACTTCGGTCCGATGTCCAGACCCATCTGGTCAGCGGGCATCTTGTCGGCGTCAACAACCGTTGCCGGCGCGTCAGCCTTGAATTCGGGCGCCGCAACGACGTCGACTGGGAGAACCAGCTTGACGCCGCGCTTGTCGGCCTCGTCGATGTATTCCTTGACTGTATCGATCTGATCTTCCTCGAGCAGGGACTTGCCCACCTCGTAGCCTTTCGCGGCCAGGAAGGTGAACGACATGCCACCGCCGATGAGCAGCATATCGGCCTTGGTCAGCAGATTCTCGATGACGCCGAGCTTGTCGGAGACTTTCGAGCCTCCCAGCACAACGGCGTAGGGACGCTCAGGATCGCCTGTCACGCGTGACAGGGATTCAATTTCCTTGACGACCAGGAGGCCGGCTGCGGAGGGCAGGAGCTTGGCGATGTCGTATACGGATGCCTGCTTGCGGTGGACTACGCCGAATCCGTCGGAGACGAATGCGTCGGCCAGTTCAGCCATTTCCTTGGCGAAGGCTTCACGCTCCGCGTCATCCTTCGAGGTTTCGCGGGGGTCGAATCGAACATTCTCCAGCAGGACGATCTCGCCGTCCTTGATCTTTTCTGCCGCCTCGTGTGCCGAGGGGCCCGTTGTGTCCTCTGCGAGGCTGACGGGGGCATCGATCAGCTCTGCCAGACGTGCGGCAACGGGCTTGAGTGAGAATTCAGGCTTCACTTCGCCTTTCGGTCGACCCATGTGTGCCATGACGAGGATGCGTGCTCCTTCGTCAACAAGCTTGTTCAGTGTCGGTAGAGCTGCCCGGATACGTCCGTCGTCGGTGATTTCGCCGTCCTTGATCGGGACATTGAAGTCCGAGCGGACGAGGACGCGCTTGCCGCGCAGGTCACCCAATGTTTCTATGGTCCTCATTGAACCTCCCTTGATTGTGCAGTGCAGGGTATGTCAAATTCGTCGATGGGGGCGGCTCGTTAAGCCACCATGGAAAAGGCGCCCGCACGCAGAGATATGCATGCGGGCGCCTCTCCTCATTCTAACGTCGTGCTCAGAGCGCGGCCGCGACCTTCGAGGTCAGGCGAACGAGGCTGTTGGAGTAGCCCCATTCGTTGTCGTACCAGGAGACAACCTTGATCTGGTTGTCAATGACCTTGGTCAGCTTCGAGTCGAAGATGGAGGTGTGGGGATCGCCGGTGATGTCGGTCGAAACCAGTTCATCCTCGGAGTACTTGAACGCTTTGGCAAATTCGCCGGTCGAGGCTGCCTTGCATGCTGCGTTCACGTCTTCGGCGGTGACGCCTTCCTTCTTCGGGATGAAGGTGAGGTCGACGACGGAGCCGGTCGGAACCGGGACGCGCATTGCGTAGCCGTCCAGACGGCCCTTCAGCTGAGGAAGAACCAGGGACACGGCGCGGGCTGCACCGGTCGAGGTCGGGACGATGTTCAGAGCTGCTGCGCGGGCGCGACGCAGATCCTTGTGCGGTGCGTCGTGGATGCGCTGATCGCCGGTGTAGGCGTGCACGGTCACCATGAGGCCGCTATCGATTCCGAAAGCCTCATCGAGAACCTTGGCCAGAGGAGCAAGGCAGTTGGTGGTGCACGAGGCGTTCGACACGATGTTGTGCTTCTCGTTGTCGTAGTCGTCGCTGTTCACGCCCATGACGAATGTGGCGTCAACGTTCTTGCCAGGCGCGGAGATGATTACCTTCTTGGCACCGGCTTCGATGTGGGCCTTTGCCTTCTCACCGTCTGTAAAGAATCCGGTGGACTCGACGACGACATCTACGCCGAGGTCCTTCCACGGCAGGTTGGCCGGATCGCGCTCTTCGAGAGCAACAATCTTCTTTCCATCGACGGAGATTGACTCCTCGTCGTAGGTCACCTCTGCGTCAAGACGACCCGTGATGGAGTCAAACTTGAGCAAGTGAGCGAGGGTCTTGTTATCGGTCAGATCGTTTACTGCCACGATTTCAAAATCCGCACCCTGCTGACGAGCGGCACGGAAGAAGTTGCGGCCGATGCGGCCGAAGCCGTTGATTCCAACGCGGATGGTCACTATAGTCCTCCTGCTTGTACCCCATAAAGGGGCACGTATTTCGTGCAACCGGATAGGGCTCGGTACCACAATCCAGCCCGCAGACTTCTGCGGTTCAAGCACTCTTCAATGTACACCCCATAGGCCATTTAGTCAGGGTCGAATGGCCTACAAGAAGTTTGCGTCAAGCGAACAGGCTGTTCGTGACACTTCTAATCATCGAACATTTCGAGCGTGAGTGCAGACTCAGTGTCGGGTATCCCCTGCTCGTGTGCAGCCTTATCGGCCATTGCCAGCAGTCTACGGATGCGCCCCGCCACGGCGTCCTTAGTCAAGGGTGGATCAATGTGCTTACCCAGTTCTTCCAATGAAGCCTGGCGGTATTGGATGCGCAGTTCGCCCGCCTCACGCAGATGCGGCGGCACGGAGTCGCCCAGAATCTCAAAGGCACGTCGAACCCTGGCACCTGCGGCTACTGCCGCACGAGCCGAGCGCCGAAGGTTCGCATCATCAAAGTTGGCCAGGCGGTTGGCGCTGCCTCGCGCTTCGCGACGTTCGCGGCGTTCTTTCCACACCTCAAACGTCTTGACGGCACCCATCGCATTGATGAGCGTGGAAATCGAGTCCGCCTCCCGGATGACAACCCGATCAGCTCCGCGGATTTCGCGCGACTTCCCCGTAGCTCCCAGTCGTCGTGCACACCCGACAAGGGCCATTGCCGCTTCAGGGCCGGGACAGGTCACTTCCATCGACGTTGATCGACCCGGTTCCAGCAGGGATCCTCGTGCCAGAAAGGCTCCTCGCCATCCTGCTGCTGCTTCGTCTTTTCCGGCGCTGACCAGGTGCGGCGCCAAGCCTCTGACCGGGCGTCCCAGTTGATCGACCAGTCCTGTCACGCGTGCCAGGGCGTCTGCTTCCTTGACGACGCGCACCACGTATCGGTCACCGCGACGCAGCGCACCACCTGACACGACAACGACAGATGATTCCGTACCGTACAGCGAGGTGAGGAAGGCTCGCAGGCGTCGAGCGACAAGTGGGGAATCCAGTTCAGCCTCGATGATAATTCGACCAGACACGAGGTGCAGACCTCCGGCAAATCGGAGCATCACAGCAGCCTCGGCCGCCATTGTCGATTGACGTGCAGGAACCAGGTGAGCAAGCTCCTCTTTCATGTCCATCGTTAAAGACATGATCGCCTCCTCGTGTCGTGTAGAGCGCCTTGATGACAACTGCTCATGCTAACCACGGTTCCGATCGTCCCACCTCTCCCATGAATCCATCGAATGCATCTCGCAGAGCCGCAGCCAGACGCAACGGATCATGATGGGGCTTCCCGTCGCCCGTTCGCACCTGGCGCAACATGACTCGAGCGCCCACGTCCTGCGCTGCCTGAATGAGCGTATCAATATCATCCGTGGCAGTCGGGTCGGCAATGACAACGTCCAGCTTGAGATCAGGTGCATGGTCGCGTAGGACGCGCACGTGATCGGCAGCGCTCATCGTGTCTGTTTCACCACGCTGGCGGGCCAGATTCAGGACCAGTGCCCTGTGGGCATCTGTTGTGACCAGTGCCCGGTGCAACTGTGAAACCAGCAGGTGCGGAATTAACGAGGTGTACCACGACCCTGGACCGAGCACGACCCATTCAGCTTCCTGGATGGCGTGCATTGCAGCCTCTGGGACGGGCGGATCCTCAGGGATAAGGCGCACGTGGCGCACACGTCCGGGCGCGACGGCGACGCGTGACTGGCCCCGTACCGTGTACAGCTCGCCTTCGTTTTCCATATCGGCTTCAATGTCCAGTGGAACTGATGCCATCGGCAGGACCCGGCCCTGAGCGCCCAGGAGCCGGCCGACCCATTCCAAACCCTCAACGGGGTCGCCCAGAAGCTGCCACAGGCCGGAGATCAGCAGGTTCCCAAGGGCATGGCCATTCAATGGTCCGTTGGTACGCAGACGCAGCTGCATCACATCGCGCCAGGTCAGTCCCCATTCGGTTTCCTCGCACAAACTGGCCAGAGCCATTCGCAGATCTCCTGGAGGTAGAAGATCTGTTTCAGAACGCAGACGTCCTGAGGATCCCCCATCGTCGGCTACTGTGACGATCGCTGTGAGCTGATGCGTGATGTGTCGCAGAGCCCGCAGGGTTGCGGACAGCCCGTGTCCACCCCCCAAAGCAACGACACGTGAGCCGGATTCACCGCGCTGTGCCCATCCTTCTGCATCCAGATATCCCGCCATAATCAGTCCCTGCCTATGTCGCGGTGAAGGACTCGCACCGTCAATTGGTGGCTACGGAAACGCTGAGCGATCAGTTCTGCGATCGCGACCGACCGGTGCCGACCACCTGTGCACCCGACGGCAATCGTCACGAAAGGCTTCAGCTCACTGACATAGCCCTCCATGATGGGCAGCAGCAGGTCAACATAATTCTCGGCAAATTCGCGAGCTCCGGGCTGATCGAGCACATACTGTGCGACCGGTTCGTCGCGCCCCGTCAAGTGGCGCAGCTCCCCCACCCAGTACGGGTTCTTCAGGAAGCGGACGTCCACGACATGGTCGGCATCCAGCGGCAGTCCGTACTTGAATCCGAAAGATTCAACTGTGAGCTGCAGGGGACGCTCTCCTTCCCCTGCAATGACGTCGCGGATGTGTCGCGACAGGTCATGCACTGACATAGCGGACGTATCGATCACTTCATCCGCGTGTTCGCGCAGCGGTGCCAACAACTCCATTTCACGTGTGATGCCGTCCAGTAGTGTCCCGTCCCCCTGAAGAGGGTGCGGCCGCCTGTTCGACTCATATCGGCGCACCAGTGTCGGTTCGTTGGCTTCCAGGAAAATGAGGCGGTACATGATTCCGCTGTCGCGCATCTTTTCCAGTGTGGATGTCAAGTCAGCGAAAAAGGCGCCTGAGCGCACATCTACCACGGCGGCCAGGCGGTGTACGCCCGCACCTCCGCGTGGAGACATCATGCCGACCAGTGCCGGCAGCATCGAGGGAGGCAGATTATCGACCACGTACCAGTCGAGGTCCTCTAACGCACGCGCAGCCTGAGAGCGGCCAGCACCTGAACGGCCGGTGATAATGAGGACTTCGTTCGTGTCCTCCTCCGCTTCTTCCGGCGGAGGCGTGTCACGATCTAGCAGTGGAATGCCCTGAGGAACTGTCAGCGGATCCACGTCGTCACTGTTGTGCGTTGTCGTCATGAAACTAGGATGCCATCTTCATCGGTATTTTGTGCTGAGTCATCACGTTCGACTACCGTCACTTCGCTCGCAATCGCCTGAGCACGTTCACGTGCTTCCGGCACCGAGTCGCCCCATGCCAGCGCCACCGCCAGCCTGCGGCCGGCACGCGTGGCGGATTTCGAGAAGATTCTCAAATCTCCTCCGTCACGTAGCGCGCGGGCGACACCCTCGTAACCGGCAAGGGAAAACGCTCGTGGCGCCTTCACAACTGCAGATGCTCCAGTGCGGCGCATCGTCGTGTCGACGGGCAGGCCAAGGATCGCGCGAGCATGAATGTCGAATTCAGATTGGTCCTGCGTCATCATGGTCACCATGCCGGTGTCATGTGGGCGCGGTGACAACTCGGAGAACCATACGTCGTCGCCCTGAATGAAGAACTCCACTCCAAACAGTCCCAGACATGGCTCCGTCCCGTGCTCTGCCAGAGCGCCGGTGACGGCAATAGCCATCTCCTCGGCTCGCTCACGTGCACGCGGTGAAATGTCGGCGCTTTGCCACGATTCAACGTAGTCACCGCTGACCTGCCGGTGACCGATCGGTTCACACACGCTGGTTCGAACCTCGCCTGCCTCGTCGTCCCACCACCGCACGGTGAGCAGAGTGATTTCACAGTCGAATGTCACGCCCTCCTCAACGATGACGCGCCCTGTGGTGGCCCGCGCATCGTCCTGGGCACATGTCCACGCCGATTCAGCCTCGTCAACGGATTCAACTCGCGACTGTCCATGTCCCGACGAGGACATCGTGGGTTTAATGAAGGCCGGTACGCCCGTATATTCCAGCGCGCTGCGCACCTCGTCGACACTGGATGCGAAGCGAAACTTCGATGTGCGCACCCCTGGAACAGCACTCGCCACGCTACGTATGCGTTCGCGATCCATCGTTGCCTGCACCGCGAACGCGTTCGGAACGACGCGTGCGCTCCCAGCCTGTTCAAATTCGGCCAGCACGTGCGTGGCAATTGCTTCCAGTTCGGGCACAATCAGGTCAACGTGCACGCTGCTGAGCACGTCACGCAAAGAGTCCGGATCGCTCATGTCGATCACACGATAGTCATCCGCAACCTGCATCGCGGGAGCATGCGCATAGGCATCGACCGCAGTGACATGGGCGCCCAGGCGCTTGAGCGAAATCGTCAGTTCACGCCCCAGTTCCCCCGATCCCAGCAACAAGACCCGCGCCGGAAGCGGTGTTGGAACGGGCCACGTCGATTCAGTCATTGCGAGTCTCCTCACGGTCAGTGCCAAGCGATTCCACAATAATAGCGGCCAATGCTGGTCCGATACCCTGGACGTGTTCAATCTGCTCAGCGCTGGCAGCCCGCAGGCGCTTCACCGAGCCGAAATGAGCCAGCAACGCTTTTTGACGTACGGGCCCCAGTCCCTCAATTCCGTCCAGGACAGACCGCGTCTGTGCTTTCGTGCGTCGACGCCGATGGTGCGTAATCGCAAAACGGTGAGATTCATCGCGCAAATACTGCAGCAAATACAGAGCAGCCGAGGTGCGAGGCAAAATCAGTGGAAACTCATCACCAGGCACCCACACTTCCTCCAGACGTTTGGCCAGTCCTACAACCGGCAGGTCAACCCCCACCCCCGTTAAAGCCTTTTCGGCCGCATTCACCTGCGCCAGTGCGCCGTCAACCACCACAAGATCCGGCCGGTAGGAAAATCGACGAGGGCGTCCCGTGTGCGGATCGATCGGTCCAGTAGCGAACTCCACACCATCATCGTCTTCACCTTCAATGCCGGCCTCTTCCGCCAGCAGGCGGGTGAAGCGCCGCTGCAATACCTGCGTCATTGCCGCCGTATCGTCAGGCGGTGTGCCGTCGGAGCGCGGTCGGATATTGAACGTGCGGTAGTCCGACTTACGCGGGGCACCATCTTCAAATACCACCATCGAAGCAACCTGCTGCTGGCCGGCTGTGTGGGAAATGTCGTAGCACTCGATACGCAGCGGTGCTGCTTCCAGGCCGAGGTTCTCAGCCAGTTCTTCGAGCGCCCGGGACCGCTGGGTGAGGTCACCGGCACGTTTCGTGCGGTGAAGAACCAGCGACTGCTGCGCGTTTTCCTGCACCGTTTTCATCAAGGAAGCCGCGGTTCCGCGCTGAGGCACACGCACACGCACACGCGCACCGCGCAACGTGGTGAGCCACTTCTCCAGGGCGTCGCGATCCGCAGGCTCCACTGACACCAGAACTTCCCGGGGAAGCGCTGATGTGGGCGTATGTGCCACATCGTCGACCGACCGGGCTTCAGCCTGGCCGCGCGGCCGCCCTCGTAAAGGTTGTTCGGCGGCAGGAACGTCTCCGTAAACTTGCTCGAGCAGAGCGCTCATCAGATCTGCCTCACTCGCATCGTCAACGCGGTCTACTACCCAGCCGCGTGTGCCTCGTACGCGACCTCCCCGCACGTGGAAGACATACACGGCAACATCCAGTTCATCACACGCCAGGGCGAATACGTCAGCGTCAGTTCCGTCCTCCAGGACCATCGTGTTACGCTCCAGCACCGTCGTCATGGCTTTCAGATCGTCACGCAGCCTGGCGGCTTTCTCAAAGTCGAGTTCGGCGGCAGCCTGCTTCATCTGTTCCTCAAGGGAGCGAATAACCGGCGCAGCCTTGCCCTGCATGAACTCACACAGGTTCTGCGCAAGTTCACGATGAGCGTCGGCACTGATGCGCCCGGCACACGGCGCAGAGCATTTGCCAATATCGCCCAGCAGACACGGCCTGCACTGCGCCTGGTAGCGTTTGAAGACACCAGGTGAACATGTTCTGACAGGGAAAACTCGCAGCAGCATGTCGATGGTTTCGCGGATCGCCCACACTTGCGTGTAGGGGCCAAAATAGCGTGTGCCTTTTCTGCGTGACTGCCGCGTGATATGGACGCGCGGAAACTTTTCTGACATCGTCACCGCAAGGTACGGATAGGACTTGTCATCGCGATACATCACGTTGAATCGCGGGTCGAATTCCTTGATCCACGTGAATTCCAGGGAGAGCGCTTCGATCTCGTTGGACACAACTGTCCACTGCACGCTGGCAGCTGTTGCAACCATGTGGCGGGTGCGCGGGTGCAGAACCTGAGGATCCTGAAAATAGTTGGTCAGCCGGTTGCGAAGGTTTTTCGCTTTACCGACATAGATGACGCGACCCTGGTCGTCACGAAATCGGTACACTCCCGGCTGCGTGGGAATGTCGCTCGTCCGAGGGCGCCACTGATCCAACTTCGCCATTCCTTTAGCCTAGCTTCCGGCAGCGACGGCGCCAATTGAACGGCACGACGCAGGACGGACGCGATGTGAGTGCGGGCGTTCAAATGAGTACACTCAGACATGGCGACTGCCGTGATCTCATGAATCGACCCGGAAGGGACACACGAATGTTCACCAGCGAGAAAGAAATAGTCGACTTCATCACACGTGAAGAGATTGAATTCATCGATGTACGCTACTGCGATCTTTTCGGCATTCAGCAGCACATGATTGTTCCTCCCAATGAGTTCATCGACGGCGCGTTGTCAGACGGCCTGATGTTCGACGGTTCATCTGTGCGCGGCTTTTCCGCGATTCACGAGTCCGATATGAAGCTCGTCCCCGACATCACCACCGCCTACGTCGACCCTTTCCGCGCTGCCAAGACACTGGTCGTCGTCTTTTCGGTCGTTGATCCGTTCACCTCTGAACCGTTCTCCCGTGATCCGCGGCAGGTGGCGCAAAAAGCTGAGGCCTATCTGAAGTCGACCGGCATTGCCGATACGTGCTTCATCGGCGCTGAAGCCGAGTTCTACATGTTTGACAGCGTGCAGTACAAAGTCGAGCCTCACCACAGCATGTTCCGTCTAGACAGCGATGATGCCTACTGGAACACCGCGCGCAACGAGGACGGCATGAACCTGGGCTACAAGACGCCACTGAAAGGCGGGTACGCGCCGGTTTCCCCGATAGATATGTTTGCTGACGTTCGTGACCACATGACACACAATCTTGCTGAAGCGGGCCTCGTCATTGAGCGCGCGCACCACGAGGTCGGTGCAGGCGGCCAGCATGAGATCAACTACCGTTTTGCACCTCTGTGCCAGGCCGCCGACGACATGATGAAGTTCAAGTACATTGTGCGCAACTCCGCGTGGGAATGCGGCAAGACCGCCACGTTCATGCCTAAGCCACTCTTCGGTGACAACGGCTCTGGTATGCACACCCACCTGTCCCTGTGGAAAGACGGCGACCCGCTGTTCTATGACGAACGAGGATATGGTTCCCTGTCCGACCTGGCGCGCTGGTTCATCGGAGGCCTGTTGGAGCACGCGCCCGCCCTGCTCGCCTTTACGAACCCGTCGATTAACTCCTACCGTCGACTCATGCCGGGCTTCGAAGCGCCGGTCAACCTCGTTTATTCGGCGCGCAACAGGTCAGCGTGTATCCGCATTCCGGTGTCAGGAACCTCACCAAAGGCCAAGCGTGTCGAGTACCGCGTACCTGACCCGTCAGCGAACCCGTACCTGTCCTTCTCGGCGTGCCTGATGGCCGGCCTGGACGGTATTCGCAACCGCGTGGAGCCTGCCGCCCCCATCGATAAGGATCTGTACGACCTGCCTCCGCAGGAATACACCGATATCGCCAAGCTGCCTCACTCTCTTGAAGCGGCGTTGGATCACCTGCGTGCCGATTCAGACTTCCTGACAGAAAACGACGTCTTTACGCAGGATTTGATTGACACGTGGATTGAGTACAAGATCGCCAACGAGATCGCGCCGATGCGTGCCTACCCGCACCCAGCAGAGTTCGACATGTACTTCAACGTGTAAGGTGCTCGCCCGCCTGCGGTAAGCTTGTCTGAAACATAGATGATGGCCGCCCCGTCGTCCATCATGACTGTCCACATGAAAGGGAATCACAATGCCTGACCGAGATCAGACCGTATATCGAGCTGACCTCTCCCAGCCGGTGGATCCATCGATGACGATTCCAGCAATGCTGCGCAAGCGCGCCGACGAGTTTCCCTTTGATGTCGTGGTTGAAGATCGCTCCTCGGTGGGCGCAACGCTTCCCATCACCGCGTCTGACCTGCTGGATCGCGTCGAGGTGATCGCACGAGGTTTTCTTGCGTGGGGTCTGGAAGCCGGTGAGCGGGTGGCAATCTTGTCGCCCACCAGTTTTGACTGGCTGGTCCTTGACCTGGCAGTAATGACCGTTGGCGGCGTAGTTGTGCCCATCTACGAATCGGATTCAACCGCACAGATCGATCATATTTTGACCGACGCGCACATCCGACACGTCATCACGGCAACCGTGCAGCAGGCAGATCTGGTGGAGACTGTTCGCCCCGAATGCGTCGAGTCGATCCATTCCCTCGATCGCGGAGCAATGCGTAACCTGGCGCGCGCGGCGGGCCGCATCGTGCCGGACAAGGTTGAGGAGCGTTTCCGCGATGTACGTGGTGATTCTCTGGCCACTCTGGTCTACACGTCGGGCACGACCGGCACCCCGAAAGGTGTCGAGCTGACGCATCACAACTTTGTGGGCACGACGCTGGGTCTGGGGCAAGTCCTGCCGCAGCACCTGTACAACGAGAACTCACGCCTCTTGCTGTTCCTCCCGGTCGCGCACGTCCTGGCGCGCCTGGTCATGCATGCCTTCGTGAGCGGCCGAGGGCGACTTGCTTTCTCACCGGACATTAAGAACCTGCTTCCCGATATTCAGGCCTTTAAACCATCGATTCTGCTGGCGGTGCCTCGCGTCCTTGAAAAAGTTTACAGCGCGGCGTCAGCAAAAGCGGGGAAGGGCACAAAGCTGCGCATCTTCCAGTGGTCAGCCAGACAGTCCCGCCTGTATGCACGCGCAGAGCGCTCCGAAACCAGCACTCCCCTGACGCTGAAAGTCAATCATGGGATCGCGACGGCTCTGGCGTTACGCAAGATCCAGGCGGCACTCGGTCCCAATATCGAGCTGATTATTTCCGGTGGCGCGCCCCTGGCACCGGAACTTGCTGAGTTCTTCTCAGGCCTCGATCTCACGTTGATTCAAGGCTACGGGCTGACCGAGACAACCGGCCCGATCGCCGTGCAGCATGCCGATTACACGCCGTTCAACACGGTTGGCAGTGTTGTTCCCGGAAATGAAATGAAAATCTCCGAGCACGGTGAAATTCTGGTGCGCGGCGTATCTGTTTCAACTGGCTATCACAGCTTGCCTGACGAGACCGCTGACTCGTTCGAGGACGGCTGGTTCCATACGGGCGATCTAGGAACGATCGACCCGCGCAATGGTCACCTGTCGATTACAGGGCGCCGCAAGGAACTCCTGGTAACCGCCGGTGGCAAGAACGTGTCGCCCGAGGTACTCGAAGAACAGCTTCAGACACATCCGCTGATCGGACATGTGATCGTGGTGGGCGATAATCGGCCCTACATTGGTGCACTCATCACCCTCGATTCAGATATGCTCGCCAACTGGCTGGTCGCGCATAATCTGCCAGTTGTTGATCCCTCGGTTGCAATGCGCATGCCGGAAGTCCAGCGTTCTTTGCAGCGGGCCATCGACCGCGCCAACCGCGCTGTTTCGCGAGCTGAGTCGATTCGTCGTTTCCGCCTCGTCGACACCGTCTTTACTGTTGAGAACGGGTACCTGACCCCCTCGTTGAAACTTCGTCGCTCGAAAGTGCTGAAGGATTACGCGCGGGAAGTGGATGCCCTGTACGAGGAAGGCCTGGCCGAGCGCAATGCGACCGTGCGTGCACGTCAGCCGCACGCGAGGCCTGCGTCCACGATGAGCAGGAAACTGCGGTCCTGGCTGCGGCGCTAATTCAGGTGGACTACCGCGCCACTGCGTGCCGATTGCTGTGCTGCCAGCATGATGTCCAGTGACCGGATAGCCGATGCTGCGTCCGGCTGAGGTGTGTGACCGGTGCGCACAGCGTCAGTGAACGTGCGCAGCATGACGCCATCCATATCTTCACCGTATCCCAGCCATGCGGCTTGCCCACAGACGGCACCAGACACCCGCGCATCAAAGGGGGCGAAACGCGCGGTACCTCTTGTGCCGATAATGTCGAGGGTAAGGCCACCCCATGTTGGCGCCGCTTCCGGCATGCTCCATGAACAGTCAATTGTGCCGACCAGACCTGACGGATAGCGCACCGTGACGAGTCCGCTGGTCTCCACGTGAACGTCGGGATTATCTGCGCCCAGAATCCGGTTATCGGCAGCCCACACGGATGATGCCTGTTCACCGTCGAGCAGCATGTCCAGAATGTCAGCGATGTGGACGACATGGTCGACGAGGGCACCGCCACCGGCCTGATCCGGATCAGTGAACCAGGTGCGGCCACCACTGGGGATTTTCCCGTTATTCGAGCCAGCGAAGCCCACCAGATCGCCCAGCTGGCCGTGATCAACTCGCGTCTTGAGTTCTCGGCACGCTGTTGAAAAACGCACCGGATAAGCGGTCATCAGGAAGACTCCTGCCTGACGGCATGCATCCCACATGGCGACAGCATCGTCATGACTGGTGGCGATCGGTTTCTCACACAGGACGTGATATCCACGCTCAGCCGCCCATTCGACCATGCGCCTGTGTTCGGTATTTTCGGAGCAGACGATCACTGCGTCCGGCCCCCATTGCTCTAACTCCTCACAAGTGTCGACGTAGGGCACACCGAGCGCGCGGGCTCCTTTTCTGCCGCGCCATGCAGGGCTGGGGCGTCCTGCCCTGTGTGAATCCGGGTCGGTGCACATCAATTCGACGCCGTCCATGCCCATGAGGGCTGTGGCGTATCCCTCGGCATGCATGTGTGCGAACGACAACAGTCCGATACGAATGGTTTTCATCTCACAACTCCACTACCGCATCGCGATGGGCTGACAGGCGAACCGCGTCTGCCAGCTTCAGCGCTTCGACCGCGTCTTCTGCACTCACCCTCGGCGTTGAGCCGGTGGACATGGACTCCATGAAGTCGCTCAGTTCTGCGTAGTAGGGGTCGGCCGGGGATCCTGATGTGGTCGGCAGCATTGATGCGTCAGTTGGTGCGTCGCTGCGGACCTGCAGAGGTGGGTGAGCTGTTGAATCGTGCTCCAGACACCCGTCGGTTCCCGCAACATAGAATGAAGTGCGAAATGGTGTGCCCACCGGCCCCCACGTCGCGCGCACATTCGAGATCGCTTCGTCCTCATGACGCAATGTCGCCTGAGCAACGCTCACGCGCCGCCCATCGGGAGCAGTGGCATGGCGCAGCGTTGCATACACGCTGCGTACCTCTCCCAGCACCCATCGGGCAATATCAAGGTCATGGATCATGAGATCATCGACAATTCCACCGGATTTTTCCTCGTCAGCGAACCACGAGGCCCATTGCGGGAACGTGCCGGTCCGGTTCAGACGTGCTACCGCCGGGCGGCCGATATATCCGCTGGAGACGGCATCGTGGAGGGTGGCATATTCCGGGAAATACCGCACGACATGCGCGACGTACAGTGCGTTGTCGCGTGCGCGTGACAATTCAAGCAGCTGCTGTGCTGTCGGCGCGTCCAGTGCCAGCGGTTTTTCACAGATGACCTGGCGCCCGGCGTCCAGTCCGGCGCGCACAGCTTCCTCGTGTGCGTATGTTGGTGTCAGGACATCGATCACCTGGGATTGTGCGACCAGGTTCTCGAGCGTGTCAACGACGCGTCCGGTGGAGAACTCCGCGCACAGCTCGTTGGCGTCTTCCTTCGAATAGACGAGGATGTCAACGCCCAGTGACCGCCACGCTGACATGTGGGATCGCGCAATGCCGCCAGCTCCGACCAAACCTACTATTATGCGCCGGTCACCACTCATAGATCTACTCTACGCTGAAGTCGAGAATTTTTCTTAAATACTGACCAGTGAATGATTCGTCGACGGCGGCAACATCTTCAGGTGTGCCCTCAGCCACGACCTGGCCACCGCCGGATCCCCCTTCAGGGCCCATGTCAATGATCCAATCCGCGCACTTGATGACATCCAGGTTGTGCTCAATCACGATGACCGTATTGCCTTTATCAACCAGTGTCTGCAACACCATCAAGAGCTTGCGAATGTCTTCGCTATGCAGACCCGTCGTCGGCTCGTCCAGAACATACACTGATCGTCCTGAGGAGCGTCGCTTCAGTTCGGACGCCAGTTTTACACGCTGAGCTTCGCCACCGGACAGTGTCGTGGCGGCCTGTCCCAGCCGCACGTACCCCAGGCCAACCTCGACGAGCGTGTTGAGATGACGAGCGATACGCGGCAGCGACTGGAAGAACTCCGCCGCTTCCGAGATGGACATATCCAGAACATCTGCCACTGTCTTGCCCTTGTAGTGGACTTCCAGTGTCTCCCTGTTGTACCGCTTGCCGTGACACACCTCGCACGGCACATACACGTCGGGCAGGAAGTTCATTTCAATGCGAATCGTGCCGTCGCCCTTGCAGGCTTCGCACCTGCCGCCCTTGACATTGAAGGAGAAACGTCCCGGCATGTAGCCGCGAACCTTGGCTTCATGCGTTTGTGCGAAAAGCTGGCGAATCAGATCCCACACCCCGGTGTAGGTAGCTGGGTTCGAACGCGGGGTGCGTCCAATGGGTGACTGATCCACATGAATCACCTTGTCGAGGTGATCCAGACCGGTGATCGCGCGGTGGCGTCCCGGAACCATGCGCGCCCCATTGAGGCGGGATGCGAGGGACCGATACAGAATCTGGTTAACCAGAGTGGATTTGCCCGATCCTGACACGCCCGTCACGGCGATGAACACTCCGAGAGGGAATGACACGGTGAGGTTATCGAGGTTGTTTTCACGCGCGCCTTTCACCGTGATGACGCGGGAGCGGTCCACCGGCCTGCGTTCGGTTGGAATGGCAATGGACCGGCGCCCCGACAGGTACTCCCCTGTCAACGAGTTCCGATTCTTCTTCAACTCCTCCACGCTTCCGGAGTACACGACCCATCCGCCGTTTTCTCCGGCACCCGGTCCAATGTCCACGACCCAGTCGGCCGATTCAATCGTTTCTTCGTCATGTTCGACAACGATCAGCGTGTTGCCGAGGTCGCGAAGGCGCTTCAGGGTGGCGATCAGGCGCTGGTTATCACGTTGATGCAGGCCGATAGATGGCTCATCCAAGACGTAGAGAACCCCGACCAGTCCCGACCCGATCTGGGTGGCCAGCCGGATACGCTGAGCTTCACCACCGGAAAGGGTTCCGGCCGCCCTTGACAATGTCAGGTACGTCAACCCCACATCGTTGAGAAACTTCAAGCGGGCGATGATTTCCTGCAAAATAGGGCGCGCAATGAACTGCTGTCGCTGGTCGAGCTCGAGCTCACTCATGAAACGCTCGAGATCAGCAATCGACAGGTTCGACACCTCGGCAATGTTCAGGCCACCGATGCGCACAGCCAGCACTTCCGGCTTCAGGCGGGCACCCTGACACACGGGACATGGCACCTCACGCATGTACGCTTCCAGGCGTTCCAACGTTCGATCCGACTCAGTTTCCTCACGCTTGCGTTCGATGTAGTTGACAGCGCCTTCGAAGCCAGTCGTGTAGGAACGCTCGCGCCCCCACCTGTTACGGAACTTGACTTTCACTTCGTAGTCTTTGCCGTACAGGATCGCCTGGCGCGCCTGACTGGGCAGCTCCTTCCACGCAGTCCTGGTCGAAAAGCCGAGCTCCTTACCGAGGGATTTCAGCAAGCGTACGTGGTACTTAACGTTCCGGCTCCACGGTGCGACAGCCCCATCCTCAAGAGACAGTTCTTCGTCGGGAACGACGAGGTCAGGGTCGACTTCCAGCCGCGAGCCGATTCCCATACATTCAGGACATGCACCGTAAGGAGCGTTGAATGAGAATGTGCGAGGCTCGATCTCTTCAAGTGCAAGTGGATGGTCGTTCGGGCAGGCGCGCTTTTCAGAGTAGCGGCGCCGCCTGTTCGGATCGTCCGCGTCCAGATCCACGACGTCAATGACAACCAGGCCTTCCGACAGCCCCAGCGCTGTTTCTACCGAGTCAGTCAGACGCTGCTTCATACCGTCGCGCACCACCAGTCGGTCGATGACGACTTCGATGGTGTGTTTCAGCTTCTTCTCAAGGGTCGGCGCGTTCTCCAAACGCACCACTTCACCGTCAATCAATGCGCGTGAATAGCCGGCAGCGCGCAGATCGTCAAGTAATTCGCGGTACTCACCCTTGCGGCCACGCACGACGGGTGCGAGGACCTGGAAGCGGGTGCCCTCCTCCATCGAGCGCACACTGTCCACGATCTGCTGCGGGGTCTGGGCGGTGATTTCAGCGCCACACGTCGGACAGTGCGCAGTGCCCGCCCGTGCGAACAAAAGACGCAGGTAGTCGTGGATTTCAGTGATCGTGCCTACCGTTGATCGCGGGTTACGTGAGGTGGATTTCTGATCGATGGACACTGCCGGAGAGAGGCCCTCGATGAAGTCAACGTCAGGTTTGTCCATCTGACCGAGGAACTGGCGCGCATATGACGACAGGGATTCAACGTAGCGGCGCTGCCCCTCGGCAAAAATGGTATCGAATGCGAGGGATGACTTTCCGGAGCCGGACAGGCCGGAAAAGACGATCATCGCGTCACGAGGTAACTCGAGGTTGACGCTTTTGAGGTTGTGCTGGCGCGCTCCGCGCACGATCAACTGGTCTGACACCCCTCGATCCTACGGCTCCGGCGCGATTCTCGCACATCTGTTCCATGTGGGGTGGGTGCGCAGGATCTGTTCATGCATTCAGGCGCGCCGCGATCGCAATGCTGGGATAATTGACCTATGCGTATCTATGTCGTTGAGTACACGTATGACACCAAGTTGAATTCTCTGACGCAGGATTTCCGCCCGGCGCACCGCCGTTTCCTGCGGGATCTGTATACGAAAGATGTTCTGCTGTCCTCAGGTTGGCTCCGCGATGCGATGCATGAGGGTGCCCTCATCATCTTGAAGGCAGAGTCCGCCAATGTGGCGCTGAAGATCCTCGAGGATGATCCGTTCTACGTTCAGGGGTTCATCATTGATCGGCGCATCATGCAGTGGGAACCGACCATCGGCAGCCTGGCCGAAGAATTCGACACGAAGTTCCCGTACTCGTAGATTTCGGCTGCCTCTAGTCGACCAGCCCTTTGAGAGCCCGAGCCACCAGCTCCGGCTTCTCAACGGCGCTCATATGCCGCGCCTGAGGGATGCGTGCCACCTGCACAGTCGCCCCTCCACTGCGGATGGTGCGGGCCAGTTCGTCAGCGCCCGCCCAGTTCAGTGAACCGTCCTCTTCAGCGCTGATCAGGAGGGTTGGAGTGTGGATGCTCGCAACGTCGCCACGCATGTCCGTACTGGCGAGGACCTCGCAGCACTGCGCGTATCCCTCGTCATCACAGTTTTCGAAGATCCTGCGAATCGCCTCAACGCGGTCAGCACCCTCCCCCGAAGCAAATTCAGGCATGAACCAGCGCTCGAACGTTGCGTCCACCAGGCTTGCTGTGCCGTCGCGACGCACAGCCTCAGCTTTGTCGTACCACTGATCAGGCTGACCATTGATCGGCCCGGCACTCATGACGGTGAGGCTGCGCACCCGCTGAGGATGTGTGATTGCAGTAGCCATGGCGACCATGCCACCCAGTGACAGTCCGGCGCAATGAAACGTATCGACGCCGTGATCATCCAACGCGCCAAGCAATGCTTCCACAACGTCGGTCATCTTCAGTTCGCGGCCGACCGGAGCAATCGGTGTTCCTCCGTGCCCGGGAAGATCGTAGAGGACAATATAAAAATCGTCGCGAATCAAGGGGATGACGCTCTCCCACATGTCGTGGCTTGATCCCAGTGAATGTCCCAGCACCAACGCCGGAGCATCCTCGTTTCCCAGGATCGTCAGCGGCAGCTTCCATGCAGTCATCTTCAACTCCTTCACGCGGTATCTCCGCACTGTCAGTCTAGTGGCGCACCGTCCGTTTCAGCCTTTCGCTGGTGGCGCAATGAGTATGCGCGATGCGCCGCTTCGATGAGGATACAGGCGGTGAGGCCGCACGCGAGGATCACCCATCCGTCGTGCGCTGCCGGCCACTCCAGCGCAAAGAAGTCGCGGATGAGTGGAATGAATACTCCCGCGATGGCACAGATCAGCATGAGGGCGATCAGTCCCGCCCTCCACGAATTCACCGGGCGTGCGGTAATGGACAGGAGCCACAGTGCACCACACATCAACGACAACGCGGCAGCGGTTTGGCCCTCCACTTGTCCTACGCCCACCATCCAGTACGCAGTCAACGCAGCTGCAGCCAACACGCACCCTGATGGAACGGCCAGGCCGAGCACGCGCTTCAAATATCCGCTGACGTATCGTCGCCTGTTCGGTCCCAGCGCGATGAAGAATGCCGGGATTCCGATGGTCAGCGCATCAATGTAGGTGAAGTGACGGGGCAGGAACGGGTAGTGCCAGGCGGCAAGCGCGCAGATCACGGCTATGAGGCTGGCGTAGACCGTCTTGGCCAGGAAGAGCGCGGAGACACGTTCCATATTCGCCATGATGCGCCGCCCTTCAGCGACGACCCCTGGCAGAGCTGCAAACGCTCCATCGACCAGCACGATCTGCGCCACCGCTTTCGTGGCGCGGGCACCGCTGCCCATCGCGATTCCCAGGTCGGCATCTTTCAGGGCAAGTGCGTCATTGACGCCGTCACCCGTCATCGCGACAGTATGCCCGCGAGACTGTAATGCCCGCACCATTGCGCGTTTTTGCTCCGGAGTGACACGTCCGAACACATCATGATCCATCACGGCCTGCACGAACGCGTCGCTGTCCATGTCCTCAGGCAGGGTGCGCGCATCCATCCCGCGAATCGTCGCCTGGTCCTCACGCAATGAGGCCACGCTCGCGATAGCCTGCACAGTCGCAGGATTGTCACCTGATATCACGCGTACCCGCACGCCCTGCCGGCGGAAATACGCCATTGTGTCAGCAGCGTCGGGGCGGATCTGTTCGCGCAGGACGATCAGAGTGTTCGGCTGAAGTCCCTGCGGCAGTTCCTCCCCCATTAACGAGGGCGCTGCCGGCGCACAGCTGAGCACCACAACGCGAAGTCCCTGGTCGGCAACGCGCGTGACGTGATCCAGCACGTTCGCGTCAGTCACCGTCATTTCCGGAGCGCCCAGCACCCAGGCCTGCTGTCCATCACTGAATCCCGACCATTTGCGTGTCGAATTGAATGGGACGCTCCAGTTATCAGACAGGTCAGCTGGCTCCACCTCGAGTGCCTGCGCCTTCAGATGAGCAACGATCGCTTCCGCAGTTGCGTTGTGTGTGGAAGCATTGAGTGTCAACAGTGCGCGGGCGGCACCCTCGTCAATTCGGTCACCGCTGTCACCCGCGCCTAGGGGAATCATGGAATCGACGCTCACTCCGCCAGTGGTCAGCGTTCCCGTTTTGTCAACGCAGAGGGCATCCACACGCGCGAGGACTTCCACCGCGGGAAGCTCATTGACGAGGACTTTGCGCCGTGCCAGTGTTGCCGCGCCGAGGGCGAAGTTCATGGAGGTCAGCAGAACCAGGCCCTGCGGGATCATGCCGACAACTGCCGCGACCGCCAGGACGAGTGCGTGCCGCCATCCACCACTGAGTGGATCGAGGCGGATCTGCGACCATACGATCAGCGCGGTGACGGGCACAATCAGCCACGAAATGACCCGCAGGACGCGGTTAATGCCCTGCTGAATCTCGGAAGTGGTGCGCGTAAACCGGCGGACCTGCTCTGTGAGCGTATGGGCATAGACGGCGTTTCCGACAACAGTGGCTTCGATAAGGCCGTCACCTGAGACGACGGCGGTGCCGGCCAGGACGCGGTCACCCTGCTTTTTTCTGATCGGTACGGATTCGCCCGTCAACAAAGATTCGTCAATGTCGAGGCTGTGGGAAGTCTGCACGATTCCATCGACGGGAACCTGGTCCCCCAGGCGCAGCTCGATGATGTCGCCGCGTACCACGTCTTCCGACAGGACCTCGCGCTCTTCACCATCCCGCCACACCAGCGAATGCGGCGCGTCGACAATCGCCAGGGAATCGAGCGTTTTCTTCGCGCGGTATTCCGCCGCGATACCGATGATGGCGTTGAGTACCATCACGCCGCCGAACACTGCGTCCCGCCAGTCCCCCACAATCAGTACCACAACAATTGCGGTGGTAAGGATCGTGTTGAACAGGGTGAAAACATTCGCTCGCGCTATTGATCCGAGCGAGCGGGACGTCTTCGTATGGTGATGGTTGACCTCACCCTGACGGGTGCGTTCTTCCACTTGTGCGGCCGTGAGGCCGGATGGCCCGGGTGCTGGCATCAGTCCACTGACGGACGCGGCTCAGTATGCTGCTCGTCGGAGTCAGCGACCTCACGCACCGAGGAGCGTGCCGCATCCTGCTCGGCCTTGGCACTGCGATTAATCGGCTGAGGCGCCCGCTGGGCGTTTGAGTGGCGTGACTTCAGGATCGAGGCGATCACCGTGATGATCAGCGTTCCGGCGATGACGGCCAGTGAGAGCGGTGTGCCCACCTCGGGGACGCTTTCGAAGCCCTGTCCACCGTTAATGAACGGCAACGTGTTCTCATGCAGGGCGTGCAAAATGAGCTTCACGCCGATGAAGCCAAGAATGACGGCCAGGCCGTAGTGAAGGTACACGAGACGATCAAGCAGTCCGTCGATCAGGAAGTAGAGCTGACGCAGGCCCAGCAGGGCGAAGGCGTTGCACGCGAAGACCAGGTACGGCTCTTTCGTGAGGCCGAAGATTGCCGGAATGGAGTCGAACGCAAACATGAGGTCGGCTGACCCCAGAGCGAGGACCACCAGCAGCAGCGGTGTCACAGCAGTCTTTCCGCCATGGCGATAGAGGAACCGGTCCGAGTAATACCCGTCGGTGACGGGAACGATGCGGCGCACGAGGCGGATGAACCCGTTTTCACCCTGTTCGGATTCTTTCTCGTCTCCGCCGGTCCCCTGGCGTGCCTGAGAGTATGCCGTCCATAGCAGCCATGCACCGAAGATAAAGAAGACCCAGGAGAAGCGCTCAATCAGTGCGGCGCCGATCAGGATGAAGATCAGGCGCATGACGAGCGCAATGATGATGCCGCTGAGCAGCGCTTTTTGCTGATATTCTCGCGGCACTCTGAACGAATTCATAATGATGACAAAGACGAACAAGTTGTCGAGCGACAGGGACCATTCGGTGATCCAGCCGCCGTAGAACTCTCCGGCATACTGGCCGCCATAAATCGCCCAGATCCCGATTCCGAATAGCATCGCGAGAGAAACGTAGCCCACAGTCCACAATGCCGCCTCTTTCATGGTGGGGGCGTGCGGTGTACGGACATGACCGATGATGTCGATAGAAATAAGCACAATGACGACGAGGCCTAGGCCGACCCAGCCGAGCGCGTGAACGTCCACGTAAAACCTTCCGTGTTCGGGGTGATACAGCCGAGGTCTGGTCCGCCTGTCTGCGACAGGCCTCGGTACCGGGTTCGCTGCGCGCACGTAGCGTCCCGAGATGACGATACCGGGTTAAAGGATTACTCCCCTCGTGGATCTCATACTACCGCGTTCAGACGCCCCGGAATCAGTTTGCTTCCTTCATCTGTCGAAGCTCACGTTTGAGATCCGCCACCTCGTCACGCAGCCGGGCGGCCAGCTCGAACTGAAGGTCGCCTGCCGCCGCATGCATCTGCGCTGACAGGTCGTCAATGAGCTGCGCCAGTTCAGCTTCAGCCTGAAGTCCCAGTCGTTCACGGGTATCCCTGGCGTGGCGCAACACGTCGTCGCTGGCTCGGGCATGTCCGATGGGCTTGCCGGAGCGTTCCTGACGGTACCCACCTTCCAGCAGTGATTCCGTGTCAATGTCCTCGCGTGCGAGCATGTCTGTCACGTCAGCGATCTTCTTGCGCAGAGGTGTCGGATCAATGTGATGTTTTTCGTTATAGGCAATCTGCTTGGCTCTGCGCCTTTCGGTTTCCTCAATCGCCGCACGCATCGAATCGGTGATGTTGTCGGCGTACATGTGAACCTCGCCCGACACGTTACGGGCTGCGCGGCCAATCGTCTGAATGAGGGAACGCGTTGAGCGCAGGAACCCTTCCTTGTCCGCATCCAGAATGGACACGAGCGATACTTCGGGCAGGTCGAGGCCTTCTCGAAGCAGGTTGATCCCGACAAGGACGTCGAACTTGCCCTGACGCAGTTCCCGCAACAGTTCCACGCGGCGCAACGTGTCGACATCCGAGTGCAGATATTCGACGCGAACGGAGCGTTCGGCCAGATACGTGGTGAGGTCTTCTGCCATTTTTTTGGTCAATGTGGTGACGAGGACGCGCTCATTGCGTTCCACACGCACCCGGACTTCTTCGAGCAGGTCATCAATCTGTCCCGAGGTAGGCTTCACAATCACCTTCGGATCGACTAGGCCAGTTGGGCGAATGATCTGTTCAACAACTCCGTCGCAACGCTCGAGCTCGTAGGGGCCGGGTGTGGCCGACAGATACATGGTCTGCCCGATGCGCTCAACAAATTCATCCCACTTCAGTGGCCGGTTGTCCATTGCCGAGGGAAGACGGAAACCATGATCGACGAGGGTGCGCTTACGCGACATGTCGCCCTCGAACATGGCACCGATCTGCGGAACCGTGACGTGAGATTCATCGATAATGAGCAGGAAATCGTCCGGGAAATAATCCAGGAGAGTGTGCGGCGGCGTGCCGGGGCCGCGACCGTCAATATGGCGTGAATAGTTCTCCACACCCGAGCAGGTGCCGACTTCCTTGAGCATTTCCAGATCATAGGTTGTGCGCATGCGCAGTCGCTGCGCTTCGAGAAGTTTGCCCTGAGATTCGAACCATTCGAGGCGTTCGGCCAGTTCATCCTCAATCGACTTGATCGCACGCTTCATACGCTCTTCGCCAGCGACATAGTGAGAGGCCGGAAACAGGTAGACCTGGTCAACGTCACGTATTACGTCACCTGTCAGCGGGTGCAATACGGCGAGCTGGTCGATTTCATCACCGAACATTTCGATGCGGATAGCGAGTTCCTCGTACACCGGGATGATCTCGATGGTGTCCCCGCGCACACGGAACGTGCCGCGGGTGAATGACATGTCGTTGCGCACGTACTGCATATCCACGAAGGCGCGCAGCAAATCGTCGCGGTCAATGACCATTCCTCGCTGCAAATCCACCATACGTGCCACGTATTCTTCAGGCGTGCCCAGGCCGTAAATGCAGGACACCGACGAGACCACAACCGTGTCCCGACGCGTCAGCAATGAGTTGGTTGCCGAATGTCGCAGGCGTTCAACCTCGTCATTAATGGAGGAGTCTTTTTCAATATAGGTGTCTGTCTGAGGCACGTATGCTTCAGGCTGGTAGTAGTCGTAGTACGACACGAAGTATTCGACCGCGTTCCTGGGCAGGAATTCGCGGAACTCGGCGGTGAGCTGAGCGGCCAGCGTCTTGTTGGGCTCCATGATCAGGGCGGGACGCTGAATTTGTTCGATGAGCCACGCGGCCGTTGCCGTCTTGCCGGTGCCGGTCGCGCCCAACAGCACGACATGTTGTTCCCCACCGTTGATGCGTTCGGCAAGCTCACGAATCGCGTGTGGCTGGTCGCCTGAAGGGGAATACTCCGCGATCACTTCGAAAGGATGTTCCTGGCGTAAGATTCGTTGCCCGCTCATACGTCCCACCGTAGTCGCTGCTAACTGCTACCGCTTCCCGCCCATGGAGCAAGTGTCCTAGACTCATATCTATATGAGTGCCTGCATGCGCCATAAGACCAGAGTTGTCTTCGATGAAGGTGGATTACTGTGACACATACTGCTGATCAGCCCCAATGGTGGAAGTCCTCGACTGTTTACCAGATCTATCCTCGGTCTTTTCAAGACTCCAACGGTGACGGCATCGGTGACATTCCCGGCATTACATCGCGGGTGCCGTATCTGAAGAAACTCGGTGTTGACATCGTGTGGCTGTCTCCCCTGTACCGCTCCCCTATGGCCGACATGGGATACGATATTGCGGATTATCAGGATGTTGATCCGATGTTCGGTACCCTCGATGATCTTGATGAGCTGATCGCGCAGCTGCATTCTCACGGCATGCGCCTGATCATGGATCTTGTAGTTAATCACACCTCCAACCGGCACCCCTGGTTCCAGGAGGCGCTCGACCCCGCATCAGACAAGCGCGACTGGTACATCTGGCGCGACCCGCGCCCGGGAGCAACCGCCCACGAGGTGCCGGCAGGGCAGCGCCGCGGTGATGAGCCTAACGACTGGACTGCGGCATTTAACGGCCCGTCATGGACGTGGCACGAAGCCTCCCAGCAATACTACCTGCACCTGTTTGCGCCTGAGCAGCCGGATTTGAACTGGGACAACCCTCAGCTGCGCCAGGCGATCTTCGAGATGATGTGCTGGTGGCTTGACCGAGGCGTTGACGGCTTCCGCATGGACGTCATCAACCTGATTTCCAAGCCTGAAGGATTCGACCAGCCTGGCGAAGGCTCTATCACATCGGCCGCTTTCGGCCCGCACTTCCACGAGTACATCCAGCAAATGCACCGCGAGGTGTTCGACCGCTATCCCGACCGCGTGTTCTTCACCGTCGGTGAGACACCGGGTGCCACACCCCATGATGCGATTTTGACCTCTGATCCGGCGCGCCGCGAGTTGGATATGATCTTCCAGTTCGAGCACATGGGGCTGGACAGTGCTGACGGGGACAAGTACCACATTCGCGATCTGCATTTGCCTGACATGAAGCGCAACCTTGCGCGCTGGTCGCAGGAACTGGCTGGAAAGGGCTGGAACTCCCTGTACCTGTCGAACCACGATCAGCCGCGTCCCCTGTCGCGCTATGGCGATGAGGAGAATCACCGCTACCATTCAGCCACCGCATGGGGCGCGATGCTGCACGCTCACCCGGGCACACCGTTCGTGTTCGAAGGCGAAGAGATCGGCATGTCGAACTACCCGTGGTCCGGTATCGACCAGTTCAAGGATGTGGAAACGATTGGTCAGTGGCGCCAGTCAGTCACCCTCGACGGCCAGGATCCTCAGGCAGTGTGGCCGGCGATCGTGAAGATGAGCCGCGACAATGCCCGCACCCCGATGCAGTGGGATGCGACCGAGAACGCCGGATTCACGACCGGTGAACCGTGGCTGCCGGTGAACCCGAATTATGAGACGGTCAACGCGCAGGCACAGGTTGATCAGGCAGGCTCCACGTTCGAGTTCTACCGCGCGATGATCGCGCTGCGCAAGGAGTATCCGATTCTGGTCGAGGGTGACTTCGAGCTGGTCGAGCCAGATGATCCATCGATGTGGTGGGTGCGGCGCACCCTGGGCGGCCAGGTGCTCGATGCGGTGGCGAATATGTCCTCGCATTCCATTGCCTGCGCTGTCCCCGACGGCGACGTGATCTTGTCGAACCGTCGTCACGACAACGGGGATGACTGGGAGTACGCGGCTCTGGCCCCGTGGGAAGTCCGGTGGGTGATCCACCCAGCTTAAGTGCTCACCCGACCAGGGTGCTGCCCAGGTAAACGGCCACGAGAATCAGCCCGACCCCGGCGATGCGCTGAGAGATCAGTGCTCGCGAGGGGGCGGGCTGTTCCGATGCTTGCGTGCCGCGTACCAGAAGCTTCCAGATGATCTGCGGGCGGATGACCATCAGGAGGCCAAGGGCGCCAAAAAGGACGACGAAAAACCACAACATAAGGTGATTTTACAAATTCTGCCCGCGAACCACAGCGACGATTCGCTGCGCCTCGTCAGGATCGGTGCGTCCTGGCTGCTGTGCCGGAGCACGCATATGCACTTCAGTCGCTCCGGTGCTATGGATCACGGAGGCGACATTGTGCGAGCGCAAACCGCCCGACACGAGGATGATCATCTCTCCAGCTGCGCGGTCTGTCAGGTGGCGAATATTCTCCACGTTGACCACAGACGCATCACCGCCGGTGGTAAGCACTCGATCGAATCCCGCACAAATAAGCTGGTCGAGGCTTCGGTCCATATCCTGCACGGTGTCGAAGGCACGGTGGAAAGTCAGTGGTCTCTCCCCGGCCGCGTCGCGCCACAGTAACAGCACATCCTGATCGATCTCGTGGTCACTGGTCAGCCCACCGACGACAAAACCCACCGGTATGTCGGTGTGGTCGGTGCGTTCACGCAGGCGTCGCATCGCCTCGGCAATGTCGCGTTCCTCACCGGAGGGCATCACGAATGTGCCGGGACGGGGGCGGATCAGCACCTGCATCCCGCCTGACGGTGCGACGCTGAGCGCGCTGTCCACCACTCGATCAGAAGGAGTCAGGCCTCCGCAGCTCAGGTCATCGCACAGTTCGACTCTGTCGATGCCCATCTGTGAGGCAATCTGCACTCCCTCAGTGTCTTCAACACATAACTCGATAACCGTCATTGATCTTCCAGTCGTTCCACATCTGCCGGTTCGCAGCCTGGGCACCCAGGATCGCGGCTCCCCACTTCCCTGCCTCTGCGCCCAGGCGGGCCGTCACAATTTCGGGAGGTGTTCGCCACGCCATCAGGTCACGCAGGTGACGGCGCACCGGTTCCAGCAACGTCTCACCGGCGTTGGACAGGCCCCCGCCGACAACGAAGCGGGTGGGGTCGAGGGCGAAGGTGAGGTGCGCGAAGCACAGGGCCAGCGCGTAAGTGGCGGTATCCCATACTTCATCTGCAATGGGGTCGATTCCCAGCAGATCCTCTACCGTGCGAGCTGTTGCCTCTTTGCCGGTCTTCTGCGTGAAGCGTCGCGCGATGGCTTTTGCTGATGCGTACACCTCCGTGCAGCCTCGCTGTCCGCACGTGCATGTTTCACCATTCGGAATGACCGGCGTGTGGCCAACTTCTCCGGCGCTGAAGGCATCACCTGCCCACGGTCGGTTACCGTGGCAGATGGCTGCCGAAATGCCGGTGCCGATGGGAACCATGATGAAGGTGGGTGCGCCCTGGCCAGCGCCCAGGAGACCTTCAGCCAATCCTGCTGCCCGCCCGTCATGTCCGAGGCGCACCGGCCGTAAGCATGCTTCCTGCATGCGCTGGGCAAGGTTCACGTTCTTCAGTTCGAGGTTAGACGCATACTTGATAACGCCGGCCTCTTCGTCCACCACACCAGGTGTGATGACACCGATTCCGGCGACCTCTGGCCACTTGTCCACGATGGTCCGGGCGACGTGGCACGCTTGTTCGACCACGTTGCCCGGACGCGTGTCCAGGTGTACAGCATCGGTGACGTGTCCAGCTGAGTCCACCAGGAATGACTTGATGGACGTACCGCCAACATCAACCCCCGCAACCACGGTGTTCAAGAGATAAACACCTCTACGTCCAGTTTGGCGTCGGTCACATCCTCATCGAATGGGAACATCGGTCGGTCAATGCGGCGATGTCCCAGACGAATCAGATCCTGATCAACTCCGCCTGGAGTCAGTGCCATCATCCAGTCGGCCTGCGCCTTGTACAGATCCGGTTCCAGGTAGCCGATCTTGACTACCACGACATCGGGATCATCGATCGACAGCCCCAGTCGCTCATATTGCACGCGAGAATGGTATTGCATGCGCTGAGAGGTCACAATGACAGTCAGGCTATTGATCTTCAACGCACAGGTGCGACCACCCTCCGGATCGTCGATTACTCGGAGCACTGTCGCGTGGACCTTTTGCGGTCCGGGTTCACGCGTATCGATGTGCGCGCCCAGCTCAACATCGACCTGTGCCCCTTCACCGGCCTGATCCGCCATCTTCACGGCATTCGGATCAACCAGCGATGCATACAGAACGTTGAGCGCCTCATCCTTTACCGGTGCCCACTCCAGGAGCTCCGACAGCGCCGCAGTGCAGTCATCAGCACCGCCGGCACCGGGGTTGTCTCCGGAATCCGAAATGAAGAACGGACGCGGAGCGTCGAGGGCGTGCTCAAGGCACTCGCTCATGGTCCCCACGGGTGCAACGAATTCGAACTGATCGCGTACATCCCAGAAATGCTGAGCCAGACGCAGAGCCTGAGCCTTCACGTCCTCAGCGTCATCGCCTGTGACCACAACGGCCCCCTGGCAGCGTGGCTGATCCGCCCATGCGAATCCGACCCAGATTGCCGCGTCAAGAATACCGGGACGCTTTTCAACCTCCGGAATCATGGCATACAGCGACTTGGCTGGTTCAATACGTGTCGATGTCTTCTCACCAGGCAGCAGCACCGGCACGTGAACCAGTGCCTTAGCCGGCCTGCCTTTGCCACTGACCAGTCGTTCCACTAGGTTCACCGCTGCTCGCTTGCGCGATTCGAACGCATCCTCATGGGGTGCCATCCTGTAGCAGGTGAGCAGATCGCATCCTGCGAACAGGGCTCGGGACACGTTTCCGTGCAGATCCATGGAGGTCGAGATCAGGGGTTTATCTCCGACAACTGCACGGACGGCTGTGATCAGGTCACCCTCGGTATCGTCGTATCCCTGAGCGGTCATGGCGCCGTGGATGTCGAAGAAGACTGCGTCGACAGGTGCAACGGCGGTTAAGCCGTCAACTATTTCCTGCCGCCAGGCTTCGTAGTCTGAACGCAGCACCTGGCCGCCCGGCAGTGCGCGGGCGTGAAGGATCGGGATCCATTCGACCTGGCGCGCCCAGTCCTCGTCCATCCACGTGTAACGTGCGAGCAGCTCGTCACCACGGCTGACCTGGAAATCCTTTTCAGTTGAAACGTATGGGGTAAAAGTCGAGGACTCGATGTGGAGCCCACAAATTGCTATTCGCGGAAGAGTCATGTTTTTTCCTATTTCACCAGTTCTGTTTAGCGACCACCCATGCCGGACATGGCGATACCTTTAATCAGGTGTTTCTGAAGAATCATGACCAGGACTGTTGTCGGGATCATTGAAATAATCGCTGCAGCAATCTGCAGATCCCATCGCGTCCCGGTCTGGCTTGAGAACGAGGCAAGACCAATTGGCAAAGTTCCCAAGCGCGAGTAGTCGACGGTCACAATCAGCGGCCACAGGTATGAGTTCCAGAAAGACATAAATGTGAAGACCGCCAGCACGGCGATTGCCGACTTGGTCAAAGGAAGAATGATCTGAACGAACGTGCGGATCGGACCGGCACCATCAACACGTGCCGCTTCTTCCAGTTCGAATGGGATACCGCGCATGAACTGACGCATCAGGAATGTGCCAAATGCGCCGAATGCGAATGGGAAGATCAATGCCTGATAGGTGTCAACCCAGCCAAACCATTTCATCACGGTGAACATCGGAACGACCAGAACTTCCTGCGGAACCATCATGGTTCCGAGGAACAGGACGAAGACGAGTTCTCGCCCGCGCCAGCGCAGTCGACTGAATGCGTAACCGGCTGTCGCGGATACGAACAGCACCAGCAGCGTTCCTGCGATTGAGACGATGAAGGAGTTCTTAATGTAGGTCAGGAACGGGCCGTAGGTGAAAACTTCGAGGTAATTGCTCCACCGCAGCTTCTCACCAACCAAAGTCGGGGGCATCGAGAAAATCTCGTCCTTCGACTTCAGTGATGAGAAGAATGCGTAGATCAGTGGGGACGCAAAGAGGATGGCTGCGAGCCATACGGTCGCATTTGCCACGATGTCCTTGACGCGCGAGGGTTCACCGCCCAGAAGTCCGGGCTGACTGTGCCTGTTGGCAACCTGCTTTTTCTGTGTCCCCTTCTGGGGTGCCGTGGTTGTTGCGACATCAGTACTCATAGTGGACCCACCTCTTTTGAGCCTTGAACTGGAAAGCTGTGACCAGGATGACCAGAATGAACAGAATCCATGCGCCGGCAGCTGCAACACCGAGCTGCTGGAACTTGAAGCCCTGGTTGTAGATGAACATGACCAGCGGCAGCGTTGCGTTTCCAGGCCCACCACCGGTGAGCATCTGCGGCTGGACGAAGACCTGAAGTGAGGTGATGATCGTCATGACTGCAGCGAAGAAAATTGACGGCGACATCATGGGAAGGATGACGCGGAAGAGCATCTGCGCTCCCTTGGCTCCGTCGAGGCGTGCTGCCTCGATAACGGGTTCGGGAAGCTGCTCGAGTGCTGCTGAGAAGATCAGCATGTTGTAGCCCACGCCCTGCCATACCGACATGACAACGATCATGACCATTGCCCATACGGGATCAGCAAGGAAGTTCGGCAGTTGGAAACCGAATACTGATACCGCTATGCCGTTGAAGAGACCCTGAGGCTGGAGCAGCATCTTCCAGACCAGGACGTTGGCAACCATTGGCGTGACGACCGGAATGAAGAAGAGAACGCGGAAAGCGTTGCGTCCCTTGATTCTCGGGCCGAGGAGCAGTGACAGCGTCAGTGCGACAACGATGTTGACAGGTACGTAGGTAACCGTGAAGATGATGGAATTTCGCAGAGCAGGATAGAAGTCAGGATTTTGACCTGACAGCAGGTTGCGATAATTCTCAAGGCCAATGAAGGTCCGTTCGCCAAAGGCTGGCCAGTTGAACAGACTCATCACGACCGACAGGACGACGGGAACGACTGTGAAGAGGCAGAGGCCCGCAAGCGCTGGGCTGACAAAGCCCAGCGCTTGACGGGACTCAATCTTCCGCAGTGAACTCCGCCGATTCGTGACGGCAGGTTGTGCGGTCATTGCGGTCAACCTCACTTATTGCCAAATTGTGCCTGAGCTTGCTCAAGCATCTGAGACATTGGCGTCTGGCCAGTGTAGACCGACACGAGGTTGGGCTGAATGTAGTTGTTAACCTGCGACCACACAGGGGCGGAGTTCTGACCCTGCTGATCCTTGAATGCAGCGTCGAATGCGGCCTTCACTTCTTCCCGGACAGCTTCATCGAAGGAATCGAAGTACTGCGCCTGAGATTCGATACGTGAGGGGTAAGAACGGCCCGAGGAGCTCAGGAGGTCCTGTGCTTCCTTCGACACCAGTGAGCCCAGTACCTTCAGTGCGGCGTCACGGTTGTCACAGTTGGCCGAGATACCGAAACCGGAGCCAAGGATAAGGCCCAGAGATCCGTTGTCTCCCTGAGGAAGACGTGTTGCGCCGGCCTTGAAGCCTGCTTCGTTGTTGAAGTAGCCGTAGGCGTTCCAGGTGCCGTCCACAGCCATTGCAACGTTGCCGTTCTGGTACTGTTCTTCGCCCCAGCCAGCTTCAGATGCTGACGGGACCGGATCGGCAACCTTTTCCGTCAGAACAAGGTCGGCATACCATTCAGCGGCCTTGACGAAGTCAGGGTTCGTCAGGTCGATGTTGCCATCAGCGGTCACAGGCTGGGTGCCGGACAGTGCGATCGGCAGTGCCATCCATTGGAATTCACCCATGCCGATACCGAAGCCCTTGTGCTGGTCGGTCGTGGTCTTCTTCACAGCTTCATTGAAGTCGTCGAAGGTCCAGTCCAGGGTCGGTTCCTTCGCACCGGTTTGAGCGAACATGTCCTTGTTGTAGAAGACCATCATCGCTGACACGTCGTAGGGAATGCCGTACAGGTTGTCGTTGAAGGTCATGATGTCGAGGGCTCCGTCGGTGAAGTCCTCTTTCTTGATACCTGCTTTTTCAAGGTCTTCATCTGTCAGCGGTGACAGTGCCTGATAGAAGCCCGACAGCTTCTGCCCGTTCATTGAGGTGATGCACGCCAGGTTTCCTGACGACATGTTCGAGGTGAGCTTGGTGAAGTAGTCGCCCCATGAAGCGGTCTGTGTTTTCAGCTCAATATCCGGATTCTGTTTGCGGACGATGTCGGCAGTTTGGCTAATCCAGTCCAGATCATCGTCGGAGCCGCCCCACATATCCCATGTGATCGATCCGCCTGATCCATTCCCAGATGCCGATGCGTTGTCACCGCCCCCAGAACATGCAACGAGGGAACATGTCATACCTGTAGCAAGTAGCGCCGCTGCTGCTTTTTTCTGTAGAGATTGCATTAAGAGACCTTTCTTCGGTGAGTCCCACATAGGACTTGACCTGTGTATCGAGATGCTGATTCCAAGAAGTCTTCGCGTCGTCAACGATACTTCAGCCTTCTTTTAACGGCATCGAAGAAACTATCATCGTTTCCAATAGAACTATATATGACTTTCTAGTAAAATTCGAACCAGACAGGTAACAAATCGATGACGTAGTCCCGCTGTCCGATCCTTCAAACCGAAAGAAGCGTCCTCTTGACGAACCAGACATTTACTCCACAGGAGACAAGCACAACTGATGCGATGATTATCGAAGCGGTTGCAAGTGGTTCTGCGACGACACGTTCAGACCTCTCGACTCTCCTTAAGTTATCGCCTTCTACCGTTTCGGTGCGAGTGCAGGCACTTCTCGAGAACAACGTGTTACGTGAGGCCGGAGCGGGTAAGTCCAAAGGTGGCAGGCGTCCTCAGGTTCTTGAGACGGCTGGCACCCCCAGCACGTTCGCCGCCATTGACATGGGCGGCGCCCATGTTCGCTTCGGAGTGTTCGACACGCAAGGGAACCTTCTGGCCTCGTGGGAAGCGTCTCTTGACCTGTCTTTACCGCCCCGGGATGTTCTGTCCAGCGCCCTTGACTCACTTACAGGGGCCGATCTGGACGTCGACCTTGACGCGACGCTTCGTGGCATCAGCCTTGGCGTTCCGGCACCTGTGAACCAGGAACTCCAACGCATCGACGTCGGGGCACGCATGGCAGGGTGGACTCACTTCCCTATTCGCGAATGGATGGAATCTCACATCGATGTGCCCGTCGCGGTCGAGAACGACGCGAACCTCATGGCATTGGGCGAAGCCCGTCACCATCCGGAAATCGAGCGCTCCATTACCGTTAAAGCTGGTGCCGCCATCGGCAGCGGCATCGTGGTGGACGGAAAGATCTATCACGGCGCCTCCGGCATGGCAGGTGACATTTCACACGTGCGCTCCCATCGCAGTACTGACCGGCCGTGTGGATGCGGAAATATCGGGTGCCTCGAAACGATCGCCTCTGGAGTCGCCCTCGTGGAGCGTGCACGCGCCAACGGGATGTCGATCACCTCGCTACCCGAACTTGTCGCGCGTGCGCACGAGGGTGATTCAGCGGCGACCACTTTGATACGCGATGCCGGTCGCGCGCTCGGTGAAGTTCTGTGCAGCGTGGTCGGTTTTGCCAATCCTAATGCACTGTTTGTCGGCGGCAGGCTTTCCACGCTGGAGATCTTCATCGCCTCCATACGCAGTGAGCTGTACGGCGGATGCCACCCCCTCGTCACTCGCAACTTGCTGATATCGCAGGCAACTCTGGGCGCTGACGCCGGTATCTACGGCGGCTTTGAGCTGATTCGAGATACCGTCTTTCATCTTCCTGACCTCATTCATTAAGACCACCGAAGAAATCAACAAATGACAAAGGATAGTGTCCATGATTAATTTCGAACATCGCACCGGCCCGGTTTTCTCTCCTGAGCCAACCTACCCACAACGCGATGTGCCCGACTGGTTCCAGGATGCCAAACTCGGCATTTTCGTTCACTGGGGTCTCTACTCTGTTCCCGCCTGGGCATCGCTGCCTGAAGAAGGCGTACAGCCCGATGACGAATACGCAATGCATTCCTACGCCGAGTGGTATGCCAATACAGTGCGGATTCCGCACAGCCCGGCGCATATTCGCCACAACAAGAAGTACGGAATCGGAACCTCCTACGAGGATTTTGCGCACATGTGGCACGCGGAGAAGTTCGATCCGCGCGCGATGGTGGATCTTTTCGTTGAGGCAGGTGCGCGCTACCTCGTTCCCACAACCAAGCACCACGACGGTTTCTGCCTGTGGAACACGGACACCACGAACTTCTCAGCCGCGCAGCGAGGCCCCCAGCGCGACATCATTCAGGAGTTTCATGACAGTGCGCGCGAGGCGAAACTCAAGTTCGGCGTTTACTTCTCGGGCGCCCATGACTGGCACGTTGCGCATTTCCCGCCGATCGAATCGGACAGAGATCTGTTCGTCTACCGTCGCAATGACCCTGAATTTGCGCGCTACGCGGCCGATCAGCTGCGCGAGCTGATTGACCGCTTCCATCCCGACATTCTCTGGAACGACATCGAATGGCCCGACAGCGGAAAATCGAATGAGGATTACGCTCTGGCCTCGCTTTTCCGCAAATACTTCTCGACTGTTCCCGATGGTGTCGTGAACGATCGTTGGGGTATTCCCTACCATGGCTACCTGACGCGCGAGTACAGCATCATCGACTCAGTGATCCCCGAGCCGTGGGAAGCAACACGTGGTCTGGGGCATTCATTCGGCTACAACACCAATGAAGACGAGAACAACACCCTGTCGGCACCAGCCCTGATTGATCTTCTCGTCGACACTGTCTCCAAGAACGGCAATCTGCTCATCAATGTCGGACCACGCGCCGATGGCACGATCCCGGAGCTCCAGCAAAACTCGCTGCGCGGCCTGGGACAGTGGTTGAAGACGAACGGCGAGGCGATCTACGGCACGCGCGTCTTTATCGATGCTGACAGTAGGAAAGCCTCGCAACGCTACACGCGCAATGATGGTGAACTCTTCATCTTCGTGGATCCTTCTCAGCGCAGCGACGTTGAGATTCCGTCAGGGTGCCCGAGCGATGCGTCTGTTCGCTGGCTCGGTAATTCGTCACCGGCTGAGCGCAACGGTCTCGCGGTACAGATTCCGGACAGCCTACGTTCAGGTTCCCTCGCGGTGTGCGCAGTGCGCATGAAGTAGGCACCACCGTCGCTGTCATATAGAAAGATCCCGACTCGCTTCGCGAGTCGGGATCTTTCGTGCAGCTTCTTACCGCATCAGCATCAGTTGTTCGTCAGCTTCTCGCGCAGAGCGGCGAGTGCCTCATCCGATGCCAACGTGCCGGAGTTGTCAACCGGCGAGGAGTAGGACGCCTGTTCCTCGACTGACGGAGCAGCCTCTGCGTCTTCTTCCAGCGCCTTGGCAACCTGGGCACGGTGGGCTTCCCAACGGGCGTGCGCTTCGGCGTACTGGGCTTCCCAGGCCTCGCGCTGCTCGTCGTATCCTTCCATCCATTCCTGGGTTTCCGGATCGAAGCCTTCAGGGTACTTGTAGTTGCCGTTTTCGTCGTATTCGGCAGCCATTCCGTACAGTGACGGATCGAAGTCTTCCGATTTCGGGTCGACGCCCTCGTTGGCCTGCTTAAGCGACAGCGAGATGCGGCGACGTTCCAGGTCAATATCAATGACCTTGACGAAGACCTCTTCACCGACCTTGACGACCTGCTCCGGCATCTCAACGTGGCGCTGGGCGAGCTCGGAGATATGGACAAGGCCTTCGATTCCGTCCTCGACGCGCACAAACGCACCGAACGGAACGAGCTTGGTGACCTTACCGGGCACAACCTGGCCGATTGCGTGGGTACGGGCGAATGCCTGCCACGGATCTTCCTGGGTGGCCTTCAGGGACAGGGAGACGCGTTCGCGGTCCATGTCGACGTCGAGGACCTCGACGGTGACTTCCTGGCCGACCTCGACAACCTCTGACGGGTGATCGATGTGCTTCCAGGACAGTTCGGAGACGTGCACCAGGCCGTCCACGCCACCCAGGTCGACGAATGCGCCGAAGTTGACGATCGAGGAGACGGTGCCGTTGCGGACCTGTCCCTTCTGCAGGGTGTTGAGGAAGTTGGTGCGAACCTCGGACTGCGTCTGCTCGAGCCATGCGCGGCGCGACAGGACCACGTTGTTGCGGTTCTTGTCGAGCTCGATGATCTTGGCTTCAAGCTCGCGGCCGATGTAGGGCTGCAGGTCACGCACGCGACGCATCTCAACCAGGGATGCGGGCAGGAAGCCGCGCAGGCCGATGTCGAGGATCAGGCCGCCCTTGACGACCTCGATGACAGTGCCGGTGACTACACCTTCTTCTTCCTTGACCTTTTCGATCTGGCCCCATGCGCGTTCGTACTGTGCGCGCTTCTTCGACAGAAGCAGGCGGCCGTCCTTGTCTTCCTTCTGGAGTACCAAAGCTTCGATCTGATCACCCACCGCGACGACGTCATCAGGATCGACGTCATGCTTGATGGATAATTCGCGTGAAAGGATGACTCCTTCGGTCTTGTAGCCGATGTCGAGGAGGACCTCATCGTGGTCAATCTTGACGACTGTTCCCTCGACAATGTCCCCATCGTTGAAGTATTTGATGGTCTTGTCGATGGCGGCGAGCAGGTCTTCTTCAGACCCAATGTCGTTCACTGCAACCTGAGGCGTAGAGATGCTCGGCTGCTCGGTGCTGGTGGTCATGTAGTTATGTACTCCGAAACGGACGATCTAGTAGATGGACAAAATTGAGTGTGTCCGTCAGTCACCGCGAAGGCAACTGACACACACCCGAGAAAGTTTACCAGTTCAGGATCAAAGATCTACCCTCAGCTCCTGAAAAGATGTGTGAGCAGTGACATATTTGACCAATCTCACAACTGGTGCACTTAGTGAGCAGCTTCTTTCCATGAATGGCCGATCCCCACCGCTACATCCAGCGGCACGCGCAGCGCCAGCACCGGGTGTTCGGCGCGCGTATGGTCGGTGGCTTCCTCCTGGCCGGTGGGTTCCACATCGCCATCGTCATCGGATTGCGGGGCGCGAGCAGTCTGCAGGCCATGCGGCAATGGAGGATAGGCCATGTTCTCACGTACCAGCTCTTCCACGTGCACAGCTTCTCCCTCGGCTATTTCAAGAATCAATTCATCGTGAATCTGCAGCAGTATGCGCGAGCGTAGTTTCTCGTCGCGCAAGGCACTGTCGACTCCAACCATCGCGATCTTGATGATGTCGGCTGCCGATCCCTGGATCGGCGCGTTCAGTGCGGCACGCTTGGCTATTTCACGGCGCTGACGGTTGTCGGAGATGAGATCGGGCAGGTAGCGGCGACGACCGAACATTGTCTGGGTAAAGCCATCCTTCTGGGCCTGCTCCACGATGCCGTCCAGGTAGTCACGCACGCCGCCGAAACGCTCAAAGTAGCGTTCGCGCAGCTCCGCCGCCTCCGGCACACCGATTCCGAGCTGCGCAGACAGACCGTACGATGACAGCCCGTAGGCCAGACCGTAGGAGGTGGCCTTGATGCGCGAACGCTGCTCGGATGTCACCTGATCGACAGGCGTGTCGAACACCATCGACGCCATCGTGCGGTGCAAATCCTCACCCGAGTTGAATGCGTCAATCAGTCCTTCATCGTTGGACAGGTGCGCCATGATGCGCATCTCGATCTGCGAATAGTCCACGCTCATCAGGGACTGCCACCCCTCCCCTGCAACGAACGCGTGCCGGATGCGCATGCCGTCGGGTGTGCGCGCGGGGATATTCTGCAGGTTCGGTTCCGACGAGGCGAGCCGCCCCGTGGCAGTCGCAATCTGAGAAAACGTCGTGTGAATCCTGCCGTCATCAGCAATCGCGCTGTGCAGGGACTGCGTCATCTGGGACAGCTTGATGCGGTCGCGGTGCGTGAGCAAATGCTCCAGGAACGGGTGGCGCGTCTTCGCGAACAGTGTCTCCAGCGCTTCCGCATTCGTCGTGTACCCCGTCTTCGTCTTCTTGGTCCTGGGCATATCGAGTTCATCAAACAGGACCTGCTGGAGCTGCTTGGGGCTCGACAGGTTCACCGTGTGGCCGATTGCGTCATAGGCGCGTTGCGCAGCACCTTCAACAGCTTTCGACAGCTCCTGACGTTGCAGGTCGAGTTCCTCACTGTCAATCGCGATCCCCACGTGTTCCATGCGTTCCAGCATGCGCGCGACAGGCTGTTCCACATCGTCAAGCAATGTTCGTTCATCATCATTCATCGCCCGCCTGAGAGCATCAGCCACATACGGCAGGACGGCTGCGCGCTGCGCCATCTGTCTACGCGCCGCAGCCTGTTTCTCCTCCGATTCACCGTCCAGATCCAGCATCTGCTGACCGGATTCTTCCTCTTCTAGGGCCGTGATGTGCACGCCCAGATACTGCTCAGCCAGATCGTCGATCGCGTAGGAGCGCTGCTCGGGCCGCAGCAAGTAGGCGCCCAATGCAACGTCGAAGGTCACCGGCAGGGTCTCCACGTCCCAGGCGCGCATCATATGCACCAGTGTTTTGAGGTCATGGGCAATCAGGGGTCGTGTCAGGTGCGCCAGCCATTGCGTGCACTGAGCCGTCTGCTCGGTGGTGACCTCTCGAGCATCAATGAGGAGTACCTTCATGCCGCTCGCGATCGCAAGATGTTCCAGGTCAGGCAGGGGCGGGTTCGCGACGCCTTCGCACCAGATTCCCACTGACGTCTCTGCCTCAAAGGTTGCAAGGACCTGCTGGACATTCGTGTTCGCATCGGCTCGGATAATTTCCACGTCATCAAGGATGAGTGATTCTTCCGCGCCACCCTCGTCGGCCGTGCTGCCCCCGGAATTGACGAGGGCGTCCGGAGCAGAGGGGTTGAGTGCGATCGATGCGACCGAGACGATCTCGCGGCGCGTGCCGGGTCCGAATTCAAGGCTGTCGCACAGACTCATCGCCTCTGAATGCTCGGTGGGACGACGGTAAAGGTCATCGAGGGTGATTCCCAGATCAACGTCAGTGAGCAGGCGGTTCAGCGAGCGGTTGCGGCGCACGTCATCGATATGGGCGCGCAGATCTGTTCCGCGTTTGCCACCGATCTCATCTGCGCGAGCCAGGACATTTTCCAGTCCGTCGAATCTGTTAATCCACGTGGCAGCGGTCTTGGGGCCGACGCCAGGCACTCCTGGCAGATTGTCGGCGGTCTCCCCCACCAGCGCGGCAAGCTCCGGGTAACGCTGAGGCGGCACGCCGTACTTCTCCTCAATGGCTTCCGGTGTCATGCGACGCAGGTCCGACATCGACTGACCGGGGTACAGAATCGTGACGTGTTCGTTCGCCATCTGGAAGGCGTCGCGGTCACCTGATGCCACGACAACATCCAGCCCCTGTTGAGACGCAGTATGTGCAAGGGTGGCCAGAATGTCGTCAGCCTCTATATTGTCTTTGCGCAGACGGCAGATACCCATGGCTTCCAGGAACGCGTCGATCAGATCAACCTGTCCGTGAAATTCAGGAGGGGTCTCATCGCGCGTGCCTTTGTACTCCGGGTACTTATCCGTGCGGAACGAATGACGCGAGACGTCGAAGGCAACAGCGACACGTGTCGGATTCTCATCCTTGAGGATCTTCGTGAGCATGCGGATAAATCCGAACACAGCACTGGTGTCCTGACCGGTCGAGGTCTGGAAATTACCCGAACGCATCGCGTAAAACGCGCGGTAGGCCATCGAATGTCCATCAATAATCAGCAGTTTTCCGTCCACACATGACACCCTAGAGGTATGAGCGAGACGAATCACGCCAATGACACACATTCACATCAATCTGATGACCATCAGGAATCTCACAGTGACTATGGGCCGACGATGGTGGGTCAGCATTGGCCAGGGACGCTGATGGAAGCGATGGGCATGGAAGTGACACAGTATGGCCCTGACTGCACGTCGATCACAATGCCGCTTGAGGGCAATACGCAGCGAATCGGAATCCTGCATGGCGGCGCATCGGCGGCTCTGGCTGAGACAGCGGGATCGCTTGCGGCGGGAGCACATGCCTACAGTGTGGGCGGCCCGGATGCCTACGTGGTGGGCGTGGAGCTGTCCATCTCGCATCTTCGAGCAGGCACCAAGGGGCCGATTACGGCGACGACCCGTGCGGCCCATCTGGGTGGCTCATCAACGGTTCATCTGGTCTCGATCACCGATGGAGATGAACGCCTCATCGGAACCGCACGTATTTCCAATCGTGTGCTGAAGCGACGCTGACCTCGAACTTTAGCGAGACTGACAAAAGCGACGAAATTACGCGGTCTACACCTCTTGAGTTCACTGAGACGAATGCCACAGACACTGTTAATCTCATTTTTGGGATAGGGACTTACGTCACACCTACCTAAACTCCAATTGAGAGGACATTGTCATGACCACACACTCAATCGAAGAACTTGCCAACGCAATAGCTTTCGACTCCAACGGCGACAAGCTGGGCGACGTGAAGCAGGTATTTACCAACGATGCGACGGGTGAGCCCGATTTCATCGAAGTTGCTCACGGCCTCTTTGGCATGGGCTCCAGCCTTGTCCCACTGCGTGGATACCGCCTCGACGAGGAAGGCCTGCACCTCGCGTTTGAAAAGGATCGCATCAAGGATGCGCCTGACCTCGCTGATGAAGGTCACCTGACTCCTGAGGATCAGGACACACTGTACCGCCACTACGGTGTCGGTTCTCTGGCCGATGGTGCAGCACCGATCGAGGACCAAGCTCCGCGCACTGCACCGGAATCAGACGTTCCTGCCGCCGCCCCCGTTGCGCCTGTGGCAGACGAGGAAGTTCACGAGGAGGATCGCGCCGCTGAGGCTCGTCACCTGGCTGACCAGGAGCCGATCCACGACGAAGCAGACCAAGGCGAAATCATTCGTTCCGAAGAACAGCTCAACGTTGCCAAGGAACGCGTCGCGACTGGTGAAGCTCAGCTCCGCAAGACGGTCGTCACCGAAACCGAGACTGTCGAGGTTCCCGTCGAGCGCGAGGAAGTACGTGTGGTTCGCACCCCCATCAGTGAGGAAGAGGCAAAGAACCTGGATGGCCAGGACATCTCCGAGGGTGCTGCTTCCGTGACCCTGCATGAGGACCGTGTCGTTGTCTCCAAGGAGAGCGTGCCTGTTGAGCGCGTGTCACTCGAGACGCAAACCGTTCAGGACACGCAGACCGTGTCAGAAGACCTCAAGAAGGAGCGCATTGAAAGCAACGTCGACGGCGAAGAGCGTCTCGACTGATTGAGCGCGACTCTCACTCAACAATGCGGGTCTTGCAACTTCGTGCAAGACCCGCATACACATATCTCAAGCAGTCTCAGTCATCCACCTGATCGATCACTGCGTCTGCGACCTCACGCATGGACAGGCGACGATCCATGGACGTCTTCTGGATCCATCGGAACGCCTCAGGCTCAGTCATGTCCATCTTTTCCATCAGGAGTCCCTTGGCGCGGTCAACGCGCTTGCGCGTCTCGAAACGCTCCGACATGTCGGAGATTTCTTCTTCCAGTGACTCGATTTCACGGTGACGGGACAGGGCGATTTCAACTGCGGGAATCAGGTCGGCAGGGCTGAAAGGCTTCACGACGTACGCCATAGCTCCTGCGTCGCGCGCACGTTCGACCAGTTCTTTTTGTGAAAAGGCAGTCAGCATGACAACAGCGCAGGAGAGCTCTCGCAGAATCTTCTCTGCAGCTGTGATGCCATCCATTTTGGGCATCTTGACATCCATCACACACAGATCAGGAGTGTCATCCTCGTTGTCGGGCTCCAGTGCCAGCCGAACAGCCTCTTCTCCGTCACTTGCCTCTGCGACGACGTCGAAACCTGCTGCGGTCAGCGTCTCGACAATATCAAGGCGGATCAGGGATTCGTCTTCAGCTACTAACACTTTTCGCGGCTTGTTTTCGTCTGTGCTCATCTGAAATTCCTTCAATTGGTGTCTGATCAATAAATATCTTATCCTTGATGAGCACGTTCGCGTGTGCCCTGGTAGCCCAATTGGCAGAGGCGGTCGGCTCAAACCCGGCTTGTTGTGGGTTCGAATCCCACCCGGGGTACAGATGTATTCGGCATTATTCGGCTGAAAACTCCCTCGACGAGGGCGTTTAGGGTGCGTTTATCACACCAGTTGGAATCACCCTTCTGAGCTGTGTTTCACTGCAGTATCCGCTCGTAATGGGATGGAAAAAGTCCTGCAGCAGGCTACGACAATGTGAATGTCTTTTCACCCCCGAAGCAAGAAAGATCTCACTCGATACGGCCGAGAAGCAGGGCAGCGCCGTGGACCAATGGAACACAACCGCTGCGCCTGGTCACATTCCCAGCAAACTGACAGGTGGAATGAAGTATCTCCCAAGAATCGTTTCTTATGCTCAAGCTATCCGAGCCGGACAGAACATGAAGCACGACACGTGCTGGTGCGACTGGCCGTTACGCTCGGGGATCTGAAGGAAGGGGCTCTGTTTTCGAAGGACTCGCACTGTGTTGATGGGATAGTGTTGGGGGTCGGCCACATGTGGCCGACCCCCAACACTGCGTCTGTGGTAGCTTTCCCTTATGCAGCTTCAATGAGTTCAAGACCCAGAAAGTCTGCTGCAGCGATGCGGCTGGCAGGCACACGCAGAGCCTCGATGGCGCGACGTACGTCGCCGTTCGTGAAATCAGCAAACCACGGGCGTACCGCATTGGAAAGTTGATCAAGCAGAACGTTGTTTGCCTGCCGATCCGAATTCCGGTCATGGACTGACACGGTCTTTGCATTGCGATCTTCAATTGTCATATTTCTATCCTCTTCTTCTTCCTCACGCCATAACGGGGTATGTACTCTTTGCGCACAGGCCGCCCCGTCAGGCATTCAGTTCTCAATCACACTCGCCCACCCCTCATCAGGTGGAAAGTGTGAAGTCATATCAGCGCAACTCTCAACACCAGGTTGACAGTTTGCATCCACGTCAACGATAACACATCATCGGGTCGCGTGAGAATAAGCCTCGGCGGCCGTTAGAGAAAACGTCCTCCCCGCAGCATCGCCGTTGATGCTGACGGCTCGACGCGATCATCTACTGTCTGCCCAGCATTCCGACTCGGCCACCAATGGAGTAATCAATATCGTCACCCACTGAGTGAACACGAATCAGGTTCGACGAGCCCGACACGCCCGGCGGCATACCGGCCACGATGACCAGCTGGTCACCCTGCTTACACAGCCCGGCTGTCTGTGAGATTTGATCGACCTGCCAGACCATGTCATCGGTGTGCATCACCGAGGGCACACGGTAGGTCTGCACTCCCCACGTTAGTGCCAACTGCCTGCGTGTCTCTTCGAGCGGCGTGAAAGCCAGCATTGGGATAGGGCTACGCAGACGCGCCATATAGCGCGCCGTCATTCCTGCCTGCGTGAAGGTCACCAGGAACTTCGTATCGAGCTTCTCTCCCACTGACACGGCGGCCTGGGAGATCACGGCCGAGCGGTCTGCGATGAAACCACCCAACGGCGCGATGCGCTCACCACCGTTTTCTTCGATGTTCTCCACAATGCGTGCCATCGTGCGTACAGCCTCGATCGGATACTGACCAATCGACGTTTCACCCGACAGCATGACGGCATCAGCACCGTCAAGGATCGCGTTCGCACAGTCCGATGCCTCAGCCCTGGTCGGACGCGGGTTCTTGATCATCGACTCCAGTACCTGGGTCGCAACGATAACCGGCTTGGCTGCCCGGCGTGCCAACTCAATGGCGCGTTTTTGAACCAGCGGCACAGCTTCAAGCGGCATCTCCACACCCAGGTCACCGCGCGCCACCATGATGCCATCGAAGGCGTCGACGACCTCCTCGAGCACCTCAACCGCCTGCGGCTTTTCAATCTTCGCGATGACAGGGCGCCTGCGGCCTTCCTCGTCCATGATCGCGTGCACTTCGTCAATGTCGCGGGCGTTGCGCACAAAGGACAACGCAATAAAGTCCGCACCGATCCTCAGTGCCCACCGCAGGTCATCGCGGTCCTTTTCCGACAGCGCCGGCACTGACACCGCAACACCCGGAAGGTTCAGGCCCTTGTGATCGGACACAAATCCGGGGACCTCTACCTTGGTGGTTACGTCGGTGTCCGTTACTTCCATGACACGCACGGCGACGTTTCCATCGTCGATCAGGAGACGGTCACCAGGACGACAATCCCCCGGCAGGCCTTTGAACGTCGTGCCGACGCGTTCCTTGGTGCCCTCGACATCTTCAGTCGTGATCGTGAAGGTGTCTCCCATCTCAAGGAACTGCGGGCCGTCCTTGAATGTCTGCAGACGAATCTTCGGGCCCTGGAGGTCCGCAAGAACAGCTACGGCCCGGCCCGACGTCATCGCTGCACGACGCACACGCTCAATGACACGTTCGTGTCCTTCGTGAGTTCCGTGTGAGCAGTTGATACGGGCCACATCCATGCCCGCGTCCACGAGTGCCTGTACTTGTTCGGCAGATTCAGTGGCTGGGCCTAACGTACACACGATTTTTGCTCGACGCATACTCTTACTCTACAGTGCCGATCTCGATTCAGGGGAACCCTCACCGGCTTCGACGCTTTCAAAGACGTTTTTCGCGCCCTGCGCGCTGCCCGATTCGTCCGCGAGTTTCGATACATCCTCTTCATCTAAAGATTCGTCGGCCTCATTATCTGCGCCATCCGACTTGTCGAGGCCCAGGTGTGCCCGCAGGCGCTCATGCTCGTCTTCGCTGACAGTCGTTGACCTGCCGAGGCGTCCTGCCACGCAGAAAACGGCCAGGCCCGCGAGGAAGACCGCGATCGATGTCCACACGTTCAGACGCAGCCCCAGAATGTGCTGCGCTTCGTCAACGCGGAGCATCTCGATCCACACACGCCCGAGCGTGTATCCCATCAGATACAGCCCGAAGACCTGACCTGAAGCGAACCTTGCGCGTCGATCCACCCACACGATCAGTGCGGCAATAACCAAATTCCACAGGCATTCATAGAGAAATGTCGGGTGAAAGAGCGTGCCGGCGGCATACTGGGCAGGCATGTGAGCCGCGTCGACCTGCAGCCCCCACGGTAGTGTCGTCGGCGCGCCGAACAGTTCCTGGTTAAACCAATTCCCCCACCGGCCTATTGCCTGTGCCACCAGGAGGGCCGGTGCAATGGAGTCAGCCAGAGGTCCCATTCGTTGGCCGGCGCGTCGCAGCGCAATGTAGGCACCAACAGCGCCCAGAGCTACGCCGCCCCAGATTCCAAGACCGCCATTCCAGATTTTGAACGCGTCAATGGGATTGCCGTTGGGGCCGAAGTAGGCATCAGGTGAGGACACCACGTGGTAGATTCGCGCTCCGATGATTCCCAGCGGGATCGCCCACAACGCAATTTCGTACATGAAGTCGGCCACGCCACCGCGCCGCTCGTACCGCCGGCCGGTGATCCACACTGCAGCGACCATCCCCACCATAATGAGGATGCCGTACATATGGATGGTCAGTGGACCAATGTTCCACGCTCCCTGCGGCGGAGACGGTATCGCTGAGCCAATCAGTGAGCTTGCCACAGTCAGATCGTTCATCGTCACCGCGCCTTCCGGTTAGACAGTTCGTGAGTTCTTAACGCCATCACTGAGTTCACGGGCCAGAGTTCCGAGCGCTTCGAAAGCCTGTTCCCTGTCCTCGTCAAAAAGTGTGCGCACAAGTGCAGAACCCACAATAACGCCATCGGCGTAGGAGCCTATTTCATGTGCCTGCGTGCCGCTGGAAACGCCCAGACCCACACACACGCGTTCGGCACCGGCTTCACGCGTGCGTGCGACCAGTTCGCGCGCGTGAGTGTCGACCGAGGATCGCGCCCCTGTCACGCCCATCGTTGACGCGGCGTACACCCATCCGCGTGCGTGGGAACTGATTAGTTCCAAACGCGTGCGAGTTGACGACGGTGCCACCAGGTAGATGCATTCCAGGTCATTTTCGCGAGCTGCATTTTCCCATTGCTCGCCTTCGTCGGGTGGCAGGTCCGGCGTGATCAGGCCTGATCCGCCGGCTTGGGCAAAGTCACGGGCAAAATGGTTCACGCCGTACCATTCGACCGGGTTCCAGTACGTCATGCACACGGTGGTCAGACCATAGTCCACGACTTCCCTGGTCGCTTCCAGCAGGTCCTCCAGGTGTGTTCCATGTTCGAGGGCGGCCACGGTTGCGCGCTGGATCGTGGGGCCATCCATCCCAGGGTCGGAATACGGGAAACCAAATTCAAGGACATCAACGCCGTTATCTGCCAGCACTTTCGCTGCACGCACCGAGTCTTCCACAGTGGGGAAACCGACGGGCAAATATCCGATCAGGGCGGCGTGCCCGGCATTATTGGCGCGATCAATCGCATCTGCGCTGTGCATCATTTGTCGGCCTCCCTGCTCGGATCAATGTTCTGGTATGTGGGTTCACCCAGGCCGAACCACTTCGAAGCGGTTGTCACGTCCTTATCGCCGCGCCCAGACAGGCACACCACGATAATGGGTTCCTTGCCTTTTTCGATCGGTCCTGCTTCGAGTCGCTCGTGGGCCCACTGAATTGCCCCTGCAAGTGCGTGTGCCGATTCGATGGCGGGAATGATACCTTCGGTGCGACACAGGCGCACGAATGCGTCCATGGCGTGCGTGTCGTCAATCGCAATGTAGCGTGCTCGTCCGGAACGGGCCAGCCATGCATGTTCGGGTCCCACACCCGGGTAGTCCAGGCCCGCAGAAATCGAATGGGAGGCCTTGGTCTGCCCGTCGCGTTCCTGCAGCACGAATGTGCGCGCACCGTGCAGAACACCGACTTCGTTCGCTGAAATCGATGCAGCGTGGCGACCGGTCTCGATGCCGTCGCCTCCGGCTTCACATCCGATCAGCTCGACGTCCTCATCATCGATAAAAGCAGTGAAGGATCCAATCGCATTTGAACCACCGCCCACGCACGCGGTCACGGCATCCGGCAGGCGTCCCTCGCGCTCCAGGATCTGCTCGCGGGCTTCGTCACCGATGACGCGTTGGAGGTCACGGACGAGGCTGGGGAACGGGTGCGGACCTGCAGCAGTGCCGAAAATGTAGTTCGTGGTCTCCACATTCGTCACCCAGTCACGGAACGCTTCGTTAATGGCGTCCTTGAGCGTTTGAGACCCCTGAGTCACACCAATGACTTCCGCGCCGAGCATCTGCATGCGGGCTACGTTGAGTGCCTGACGTTCGGTGTCTTCCGCGCCCATATAGATCGTGCAGTCCAGGCCCAGCAGCGCCGCGGCCGTTGCGGTGGCAACGCCGTGCTGTCCGGCTCCGGTCTCAGCGATGATACGGGTCTTGCCCAGTTCCTGTGTGAGCAACGCCTGTCCCAGCACGTTGTTGATCTTGTGGGATCCGGTATGGTTGAGGTCCTCGCGCTTGAGGAAGACTCGGATTCCCCCCAGATCGGCAGCAAAGCGCGATGCTTCTGTCAACAATGAGGGGCGTCCGGCATAGTTGACGAACAGGTCATGGAGTCGTTTCTGGAAACCGTCATCATGCCACAGACGCTGCCACGTTTCATCAAGTTCTTCCAGTGCAGACATCAGCGATTCGGCCACGAAACGACCACCGAAGGCTCCAAAATACGGGCCTCTCAGGTCGTCCGAGCGCGGCGATGCGGTTTTCGACATGCCGACTCCTCCTTACTCGTCAGATGATTCATTGCGTGCCATGCGCACGCGAGCTTTTCTATCGGTGAGCAGTGCCGGATGTTGGCCGGCGCTGACGATATCGCTGACGGCGGTCGCTGGATCACCGGACGTTACCAGTGCTTCTCCGACCAGCACAGCATCAGCGCCCCAGTTGGCGTACTGGATGACGTCGTGGCGATCGCGCACACCGGATTCGGCTACAGCGATCACGTCGGGCGGGATGACATCGATCACCTGCTCGACAACAGTTGGATCGACATCCAGGGTGGTCAGGTCGCGTGCGTTCACGCCAATGACGCGCGCTCCGGCATCGAGCGCCCGCAGCACTTCCAGGCGCGAATGCGCCTCGACCAGCGCCGTCATTCCCAGTGATTCCGTTCGTTCCAGCAGCGACACCAACGCCGGCTGTTCAAGTGCGGCAACAATCAGCAGCACAATGTCAGCGCCGTGAGCGCGCGCTTCATGGACCTGATACGGGGTGACAATAAAATCCTTGCGCAGCACAGGGATATCGACTGCTGCGCGCACTGAGTCAAGATCGGACAGTGACCCCGAGAAGCGACGCTGTTCAGTAAGCACCGAGATTGCAGCCGCACCGTTCGCCTCGTAGATGTGGGCCAGTGCTGCCGGATCGTCGATATGCGCCAGCGCGCCCTTCGAGGGCGAGGACCGCTTGACCTCCGCAATCAGCGAGACGGCACCACTGCTGCGCAGTGCTGACACCGCGTTTTTCGCGTCGGCGCAGCGTTGCGCACGCTTCTTGATGTCATCCATCGGCACGCGTGCTTCCCGCTCACGCAGATCTTCCAGCACTCCCGCGATGATCCCATCGAGGACTGTTGCCATCGCTCCTCCTCACCGTTGCCTACTGTGATGCTAACCAAAGTCAGGGTGTTTTCCCCAATTGGCTCACATGATGGGCTCAGTCCAGGTCCCCCGTCAGCTTCGCTGCGGTCAGTACGGATGCCAGTGCCGCGGCCGCTTTATTATGGGTCTCCACATACTCCGTGTGTTCAACCGAATCAGCCACAATTCCAGCTCCCGCCTGCACGCTGGCGCGGCCGTCTTTCAGGCATGCTGTGCGGATCGCGATCGCAAAATCTGTGTCGCCGCCCAGGTCAAAATAGCCGACCACTCCCCCGTACACGCCGCGCGCACACGGTTCGAGCTCGTCGATCAGTTGAATGGCGCGCGTCTTGGGCGCACCTGACAGTGTTCCGGCAGGGAACGTTGCCACCAGACAATCCAGCGCGTCCACCCCCTCGTTCACGATGCCCGTAACGGTGGAGGAAATGTGTTGAATATGGGAGTAGCGCTTGATTTCCATCAGCGTAGACACTTCCACCGATTCAGGCCTGCAGACTCTCGACAGGTCGTTGCGCGCCAGGTCCACCAGCATGGCGTGTTCGGCCAGCTCCTTCGGATCCTTCAGCAGGTCTACGGCCAGGTCGTGGTCCTCGCTCCCGTTCGCTCCGCGTGGGCGTGACCCGGCAATCGGATAGGTCCACACGCGCTGTCCCTGCGTACGCACCAGTGTTTCAGGCGAGGAACCCACCACGTCGAAGTCACCGCCCACGCCATCGGGCAGGCGCAGCAGGTACAGATACGGCGAAGGGTTGAGGGTGCGCAGCACCGAGTACACGTCCAGCGCATCCGCCTGGGTGGACACATCCATGCGTTGCGACAGCACAATCTGGAAAGCGTCGCCTCGCCCGATCGCCTCTTTCGCATCCCTGACGGATTGTTCAAAATCGTCCTGCGGTGTGCGGTGCTGGATCGCCAGATCATCCGACGAGGGGGATGCACTGACCCATACAGCTGGATTCATGCTGGATTCCAGGCGGTGACACATGTCGCCCACTCGACGGCACGCTTCGTCATACGCCCAGTCGACTCGTTCATCGGTACCGTCCATGTTCCACGCATTCGACACCAGCCACAGTGAGCCGTCACTGTGATCGATAGCAGCCACGTCGCGCGCCAAAATGAGCGATGCATCCGGTACGTCCATCTCGCGCGGAGCCGACATCGTGATGCTCGGCTCCCATTCGCGGGCCATTGCCCAGCCAATCGAGCCGACAAAAGCGCCCGTCAAGGGTGGCAGACCTTCGATGGGATCAGCTCGCAGCACCTCGAGAGCCGAGTGCATCACCTCTCGAAATGATCCGGTCTCCATTGCGCCCCTCGGGCACACCCCCTGCCAGGACGTGACGCCATCACGGGTGATCACTGACGAGGCGGAATCCACTCCAATGAATGACCAGCGTCCCCACCTGCCGTCGTGTTCGGCTGATTCAAACAGGTACGTCCCCGGCTTCGAGGCACACAGGTGGCGGTACAGGCCCACCGGTGTAATATCGGGCGCTAGGACTTTCCGTGCCACGGGAATGAGCCGTCGGTTGGCCGCCAGCTCATGGAACTCTTCACGCGATGGCCATATCTGTCCCAGAGGCAGGTCAGTGGCGTGACGTGTCATTGAATTGTTCCTCCCGCTTCAAAACATGAATGTGTCCCCGTATGACACGCAGCACCGATCTGATCGACTTTCATCAACAGGGCATCCCCGTCGCAGTCAATCTGAATGCTCTTGACGTGCTGCACGTGTCCTGACGTGTCGCCTTTGCGCCAGTACTCCTGACGGGAACGTGACCAGTAGGTCGCACGCCTGCTTTCCAGTGTGCGTCGCAGTGCTTCGTCGTCCATCCATGCCAGCATCAGAACTTCGTCAGTGTCGTATTGCTGGACGATGACTGCCACGAGACCTTGCTCATTTCGCTTCAGTCGCTGCGCGATGCGCGGGTCGAGGTTCTCAGCCGACCGTTTCACAGTCGCACCGCGATTCCGGCACGCGCCATCGCATCCTTGACCTGCGTGATCGTCAAGGTACCGAAGTGGAACACTGAGGCAGCCAGAACTGCGTCCGCACCTGCCTGAGCTGCCTGAACGAAATCGTCAGTTGTACCGGCCCCGCCCGAAGCGATCAGAGGAATGGACACTGTGGATCGAATCGCGCCGAGCATTTCCAGGTCGAATCCGCCCTGAACCCCGTCTGCGTCCATCGAGTTCAACAGGATTTCGCCTGCTCCCAGTTCAGCGACCCGGTTTGCCCACTCGACCGCGTCGATGCCGGATGAGCGCGTTCCACCGTGTGTCGTGACTTCGAATCCGGAGGTCGTTGAGACACCCTCGGGCGTGCGCCGTGCGTCCAGGGACAGCACGATGATCTGGTCGCCATAGCGTGAGGCGACCCGTTCGATCAGGCTCGGGTCAGCGATCGCCGCCGTATTGACTGATACTTTGTCGGCTCCGCAGTCCAGAAGGCGTGACACGTCGTCCACACTGCGTACACCGCCACCGACAGTGAGCGGCACAAAAATCTGGCTCGCAGCGGCAGAGACGACATCGAGCATTGTCGAGCGCTGCTCGGTCGAGGCGGATACGTCGAGCAAAGTGATTTCATCAGCGCCCTCGTCGCTGTAGTGACGGGCACGCTCAACAGGATCGCCCGCATCTTTCAAATCTGTGAAGTTGACACCTTTAACGACGCGTCCGGCGTTGACGTCCAAGCATGGAATGATTCGGCAGGTCACTGACATGCTTCCATCGTAGCCATGTGCACGCACTTGGTTGGCACCGGCTCAGGAAGTGGATGACGACGGCGGGTAGGTGGCAAGGATATCGACCAGGACGCACAGCGTATCGTCACCTTCGGCCAGATCAGGAGGAATGGTGATCGCCAGGCGTGAGCCGACTCTTTGATCGACCAGCCCCTGCTGCAGGCCCGGCATGATGGTCGCCATGTCCAACCGTTCCGGCATTCCGTCGTTCCACGTTGATCGACGCTTGTCCGGATTGTTCCACCCCGCAATCACGTATTGCACCAGGACCCGGTCATCGGGCCCGACCTGAGGACCGTCGCCTTTGATATGTGGGGCGATGACGATCTGGCTGGGGGCCTCTCCCGTGTGAGTGACCTTGAAGCCATCTTCTGCGAATTCGACGCTGAATGGCTGGGTTGGTTCGGGATCAATCGGTGTGCCAGTAGCAGTCGAGGAGATCACATCAACGACGTCAATTTCAATGCGTGGCTGCGCAGGGGTCGTTCCGGCAAGTGTCTCCCCGTCCTTATCCGCCGCCGGTGTCAGTGGTCTGACGAACAGGAGGCGCGTCCCTTCGCGAGACCCGATCAGGGCCTGAACCAGCGTGGCATCCAGTTCGTCACTCGTTGCACGCTCCGTAAAGATCGCAGGCTGCCCGTCGGCCGTGATGACTTCCCCCGTGTCTCCGTCAAACGGTGTGATCGCGGCGATCACGGGCGACCCCTCGGTAATTTCCCGTCCTTGCCCCTCGATAATCGTTCTCACGAAAGGTGCCGTCACCGTCAAGGTCCCGTGAATGGACACAGTCGGTATGGCCCCGTGGTTACCGAATACTTCAACCTGATTGCCCACTGACTGTGTGTCATCAGCGCTTTGCACCACGTCAGGTGAGCTGCGGCGCCCCAGGGTCCACCACCCGACCATGATGAGGACGACGACCACCAGCACAGTCACTGTGGCAACCGTTCTGCGCGAAGACAGTGTCATGTGATCACGCCGGCAAGTCAGGCGCCGACTGGTTAATGTGCTCGATCAGCGCATCCACTCGCGCATCCTCGTTCGAGAGCGGGTCATTGAGTGTCAGTGGGGTGGCTGAAATATCTCCGAGCCGCACGTGCACCCAGTCGACCGACAGATCCCGGCGCGCGTCCTGTGCTGCACCGATGATCCGGCCGCGCAGGGACGCCCTCGTTGTGGCAGGAGGCGTGGTGACTGCGCCTGACACCTGGTCGGCTGCGATCAGCCGGCGCATCAATCCGCCGCCTTCCATGCGGTCACGCAGGCCTGTCGCCGTGATGTCGTGGTAGCTGAGCTCCAGGCGCGCCACGCGCGTGTCGGACAGCGGCACTGAGCGGCGTTCACAGTACTGGCGCAGCAGGCGGCGCTTGATTGCCACATCCAGTTCGGTCTCGACGCCGGACCAGTCTCCTGATTCGATCGCATCCAGTCCACGCTTCCACAGGTCCAGAACGTAGGTGTGCATGGGATCGAGGGCGCTGGTGTCCGTGTGGTCGAGGATCCTGCGCCGGATTTCCCGCTGGATTGCCACAGGTGACATGGATGTTCCCGAGGCCAATGGGATAGGTGCCTGTCCCGTCAGGTCCGCGTTGATGGAGCGAATAGCCGACATGGGATCGGCCAGCGCCAGGTCTGCCAGCTTCACACCATCTTCGACCGCGCTCAGCAGCAGCTCGGTTGCCCCGACCTTCAGGGCGGTTGTCGGCTCGGACACGTTCGTATCCCCCACGATCACATGCATACGCCGGTAGGAGCCTGAATCTGCCAGTGGTTCGTCGCGCGTGTTGATGATTGGGCGCGAACGAGTGGTTGCTGCCGAAACTGCGTCCCACATCTGGTCTGCACGTTGGGAAAAGACGTACGTGCTGCGTCCTGAAATGGTGCGGATATGTCCAGCTCCGACGACGATTTGTCGGGTGATGAAGAATGCGACGAGGGCGTCCGCGACTTCTCTGAAGTCACGTCGGCGGTGCAGCAGATAGTTCTCGTGGCAGCCGTAGGAGTTTCCCTGGGAGTCCACGTTGTTGCGAAACAGGTGGAGTCGGGCTGGGACGCCCTCGGACTCGAGCTGCTCGTCTGCGCGAGAGGCGAGGTCAGCCAGTAGAAGGTCACCTGCACGATTTTGGGCCAGGAGGTCCTCCAGCAGGTCGCATTCGGCTGTCGCATATTCAGGGTGTGAGCCGACGTCGAGGTACAGGCGCCCGCCGTTGCGCAGGAACAGGTTCGAAGAACGTCCCTGGTCAATGAGCGGGGCGAACAGGTACCGCGCCGCCTGATCCGCATCCACTGGTGAGGGCGCGGAGGTGGTGGAAGCTGCGGTCAGCCCGTATTCCGTTTCGATTCCGACGACTCGGCGCCTCACTTTATTGGCCGCCCTTCTGCACGAAGCCCTGAACGAAGCTTTGCGCGTTTTCTTCCAGGACGGTGTCGATGTCATCCAGCAGGTCATCGAGGGAATCGGTGTTCGCCTGAACCTGCCCGGCCTGGGCGTCGTCCTCGTCGAGCGGGTCTGAGTGAGGTGAATGTGTGTGTGACTGAACCATGGATGCTCCTTAGACAAGGTCAGAGATGTCGGTTGTGGTATCAGATGCGTCAGGCAGTGAGATGCGGACCAGGCGGTTGTGTTCGGGGTCGTCGACTACCACTGATGTCCATGATGCCCGAACGACGTTCGGTATCGAGGCAACAGCGTGTCCGCGTACTCTGGCGCGGGTTGACTGCGGCGGCGTATCGGCCGCACGGATCACGTCGTCAGGTGTGAAGAGTCTGCGGACTCGTCCCGCACGGTCGAGGCGGTTCACCAGGGAGCGTTCTTCTCGCAGGTCCGCCCATTGCAGATCCATTGCCGCCAGACGTGGGTCGGCCCAGTCGGTGTTCAGCCGCTCACGCTGGCGATCGAAAAGCTGGTATTTTGCCACCCATTCAACGTCGCTGGCCACCGAGAACATGTCGGTGCGCAGACCGTCCAGGACTCGCTGCCAGGTGTCAAGCAGGTCGCGTGTGTCCTCATCCGGATTCTGGCCAGTCTCGTCGAGTGTTTCGAGCACCAGATCCAGGTAGATCTGCTGAATATCAACGGCATTCAGTGCGCGTCCGGCAGCGATCGGAACTTTGTGGCTCAGCGTCGGGTCGTGACTGACGTTCCATGTTTCCTGCACCGGATCGTCAATGCTCAGTCCATCCCAGTGCATCGACGTGCCCTGTTCAATGGCCCACAGGACAATCGAGGTCGTCCCCATCTTGAGGTAGGCCGAGATGTCGAAGAGGCTGGCATCGCCTCCGATGACATGCAGGCGACGGAACCGTGCGGGATTGGCATGAGGTTCGTCGCGCGTATTGATGATCGGGCGATTGAAAGTGGTTTCCAGGCCGACCTCGTTTTCCACGAAGTCAGCGCGCTGCGAGAGCTGGAAGCCGGGAGCCTGTGACTTTTGACCCAGCCCGACCCGACCCGAACCACAGGTGACGGGGCGCGTCACCATGAATGGGATGAGGCCGCGGATCAGGTCATCCAGATCAACTGAACGCTCCACCTGGTAGTTCTCATGAGTGCCGTAGGCCGCACCTTTACCGTCGGTATTGTTCTTGACCAGGACGAGCGGCACCTCCGAGCTGGCATCGATATGTGCCATGATTCGGCGCGCAATCTCATCACCGGCCCTGTCCCACAGCACTGCTTCGCGCGGTGACGAGGTTTCAGGTGCGGAATACTCCGGATGTGCGTGGTCGACGTACAGGCGCGCACCGTTGGTCAGCACCGCCACCGTCGGAGTTGGCAGTGCGCGCTCACTGTCACTGGGGCGTTCCAACGCTTCCACGCCCCCTGACGGTGCCAGGTGGTAGGGATCATCGGTCAACAGTGACGGGTCGGCTGCGGCACGGGACAGGCGCATACCGCGCAGATCATTGAGCGGGTCCTCACCCGTGTAATCCCATCCAACAGGGTCGCCCTCGCGTGACAGCTGTCCGCCTGCAGCGATTGCCTGCGTGGACAGTGCGACCGCATTTGCCCACGGGTTGCCTGGCTGATAGACACCGAATTCTGTTTCGGTGCCCATGATGCGGTGGACGCTCATTGTGGATCTCCTTGAATGGGGGTCACGGATTGAATATCATCACGCACTCCCACGGTGCGTGCCCAGTCCACTGGCGAAGACGTAGCAGCCAGCTCCATTGATTCGCGCATCTCTTCTTCCACGCCGCGCAGCACGTGTTCCTGGCTCAGCCCCTGCTCGCTCCCGCCAAGCGTGGCGCGGATAGCGTGTTTCTTGGCTCGCTCCACGCTCGAGGCGATCAATGCGCCTGAAACGATGTCACTCAGGTACAGCGTCGTCTGCGCGCCTGAGGTCAGCGTCGCGTGGAACAGTGCAGTGGACTGATCGCGTGCATACAGACGCTCCACGGCGGCGTCGATCATCTGATTGAGGGCCTCCTCGTGGCTCCCATAGCGGGAAATCTCGCTCGCTGCAATCGGGACGTGCGTGGTCAGATACTTCGTGAAGATATCGCGCGCGCCCGTCCGGTCGGGTCGGTCGATGCGTATACGCACGTCGAGGCGTCCGGGCCGCAGTACAGCAGGGTCGATCATGTCGGCTCGGTTGGATGCGCCAATGATGATGACATTGTCGAGGGCTTCCACTCCGTCCATTTCAGCCAGAAGCTGCGGGACAATCATGGTTTCCACGTCAGAGGAGATACCTGCGCCGCGCGTGCGGAACAGAGCTTCCATCTCATCGAAGAACACGACAACAGGGATCCCGGTTGCCGCCAGTGCACGAGCACGGGAGAGAATTGCCCGAATCTGGCGCTCTGTCTCCCCTACGAATTTGTTGAGCAGTTCGGGGCCCTTGATAGACAGGAAGTGGCCGCGCACGCCTGATTCGGTCTGCGACAAGGCGTTTGCCACTGCTTTGGCAATGAGTGTTTTACCCGAACCTGGCGGCCCGTACAGCAGGATGCCTTTGGGCGGGCGCAAGCCGTAATCGCGGTAGAGCTGCGGGTGACGCAGCGGCATCTCGATCGAGTCACGCACACTGGCCAGCTGCTGATCCAGTCCGCCGATGTCGTCGTAGGTGACGTCCGGGACCTGCGGGGTGAGCAGCTGCTCGACATCCGAGCGGGTGACGCGTTCGATGGCCTGACCGGCGCGCAGATTCGCCATGACGGAATCGCCTGCCCGTACGCTTCCGTGCCGCAGTGGTCCGGCCAGCGTCAGAACCTGTTCCGCGCCGCCTTCCAGGGACACCAGTACGCGATCGGCGCCCAGTACTTCCAGCACCGATGTCAGTGTCCCGGTGCGCTCGAAGTGGTCCACACCCACCACGACCATGTTCTCGTTGAGGCGTACCAGCTGTCCGACGGCCACCGTTGACAGGTCAACACTGGAGTCAACGGTCAGGCGCATGTGTTTGGTGCCCACCATCGCATCGATCTGACGCGCGGCGGTATCGACCGCAAGAACTGAGACGAGTGTGTGTGGAGGCTGCTGAGAGCGGTGGATTTTCTCGTTGAGTTGGACAAGCTGTCCGCGGGCCGTCGACAGGGCACGTGAGAGGCGTTCGTTCTTCTCTTCCAAAGAAGCGACAGATCGCCGCAACGCGTCAACGGTCTGTTGGTCGGCAGACGTGCTCACTCGTACCCTCCTCGCGAGTCAGTTTTAGTGGTCATTCAACACTATGACGATCAGTGGGATTCCTCCAGATCCTTCCGAACCGTGGTCTGTAATGTTTCTCCCACCCAATGTTCGCTGCGCGCAGTTGCGTCACGACGCACTCGCCGTACTTTCTTGTCACTGGGCACTCGCTGCCCGATTGACGAGGGTGTCCACCCATCCTCGTCGTCCCACATTCCACCCTGTCCTTCAGCAGCCGGAGCGGGGCGGCGTTGGGCGGTTTGCGGACGGGTGTGCGGTGCCAACAGACGCGTGGTGACCAGAAAGCCGGTATGGGCCACCATGCGGTGTTCGGGACGCACAGCCAGCCCTTCGAGATGCCACTCACGCTGCATCGTTTCCCACGCCACTGGCTCTGTGAATCGTTCGCATGCGCGGATGTCTTCGACCAGACGGGACATCTGGGTCACTGTGGCGACGTAGCACGTCAATACTCCTCCGTAGTTCAATGCGTGTTCCACGGCTTGAAGGTTCTCCCACGGGGCCAGCATGTCGAAGACGATGCGATCCACGCTATGCGCCTCGCATCGATTGAGCACATCAGCCACCTCGCCTACTTCCAGGGTCCACGCGGGGTGGTGAGAGCCGAACCAGAGATCCACATTGGCGCGCGCAATGTCCGCAAAGTCTTCGCGGCGTTCCACTGAGTGGAGGTGGCCGTGTTCGCCTACCGCGTTGAGCAGTGCCAGTGTCAATGCACCTGATCCCACACCTGCTTCCACTACGCGTGCGCCGGGGAAAATGTCCCCCATATGAATGATGGTGCCGGTGTCTTTGGGGTAGATCACCGTTGCGCCGCGCGGCATCGACATGACGTAGTCGCTTTGCAGGGGTCGCAGCACCTGGAATGAGCGTCCTTCAGGCGTGGTGATCACCTGACCGTCGGGCTGACCGATCACGGCGTCGTGATCGAGCCACCCGCGATTGGTTTGGAAGCGTCCGCCCGCCACCAGCGTGATGGTGTGGAATCGTCCCTTTGGGTCGCGTACCTGCACCCGATCGCCTTCGCGCAGTGGCCCGCGCCGGTTTTCCTGACCTAGTTCACTATGAGTACTCATCGCTGGGATTGTATCCACAACCGGAGCAGGCGAGCACGCAGATGCCGGTGCGCGGCGCTACGGTAGGCACATGTCGTCTTCATCATCGTCTGAACAGTGGGCGCCCGCACTGTCGGTGTCGCGCGCCCGCGATTTCATGAAATGCCCTCTCAAGTTCCGCCTGTTGGTTGTGGATCGCATTCCCTCGCCCGCCACACGTGCCACGGCGATGGGCACCCTCGTACACGCTGTCCTCGAGCATCTCTTCGACGTGCCGCAGCACGATCGCACCCCTGAGCATGCTCAGGAACTGGTTGCCCCGCAATGGGAAGTGCTACGCAGCAACGATCATACAGTGATGAATCTGTTCGATTCTGAAGAGGATTTGCAGTCATGGATGCGTGACGTGCGAACCGTCATCGAGCAGTACTTCCATATCGAGGATCCACGGTGGCTTGAACCGGTTGGACGTGAAGAACTGATCACTGTGGTGATGCCGGAAGGCATTCGTCTGCGCGGATTCATCGACCGCATCGATCAGGCTCCCACAGGCCAGCTGCGCGTTGTGGACTACAAGACTGGCAAGGCACCCAGTCCACGTTTCCAGGACGAAGCTCTCTACCAGATGCGCTTCTACGCATTACTGCTTCAGCTCACTCGTGAGCTTCCGGCCCGCACGCAGTTGGTGTACATCAAGTCCGGTCAGGTCCTCACCTTGGACCCCACCGACGCCGACATGGTGGACATTCGCGCCGATGTGGCACAGCTGTGGGAGCGCATCGAAAGTGCGGCTCGCCAGCGTCGTTTTGTTCCGACAAAAAACCCGCTGTGCAACTGGTGCCACGTGCAGTCCATGTGCCCCATCTTTGGCGGTCAGGTGCCCGATATTCCTGAAGAAGGCATCGAGCGTGTACTGTCCATGCGTGCGAGTCAGTAAGTCACCCTCGTCAGGCTGCGACTCCCCCGGGCGTCAGGACGCCGGTCAGCAGCAGGATCGCGACGAGGGCGGCCAGACCCAGGCGGTACACGACGAAGGGGCTGAACGAGCGGGTGGAGATCAATTTGAGGAACCACATGATCACCACGTATCCCACGCCGAAAGCGATGAGCGTGGCCAGGATCGTCGGCCCGACCGCAACAATGTCACCACCGCCGATCACCTTGGCCATCTTGTAGAACCCCGATGCGAAGACGGCGGGCATGGCCAACAGGAATGAGTAGCGCGCTGCTGCTTCTCTCGTGTAGCCCAGCGCGCGCCCCATCGTGATGGTGCCACCTGAACGGGAGACGCCGGGAATGAGAGCCATCGCCTGAGCAAAGCCGTAAGCAATGGCATCGCGCCAGCTCATGCGATCAAGGGTGAGTTCCCTGCGCCCCAAGCGATCAGCCGCGCCGAGCAGCAGACCGAAGAAAACAAGCATGGCCACCGTGATCCACAGGTTACGGAATGATGTGTCGATCCAATCTTCGAGCAGCAGTCCAAGGATTCCGATCGGCAGGGATCCGACGATGATCATCCACCCCATGCGCGCATCGGGATCGGCACCGCTGACGCGCTTGGCGGGGCCGACTACGGGAAGGGAACGCGCCCATTTCGACACGATCCTCACGATGTCTTTCCAGAAGAACACCAGCACTGCAGCTTCAGTTCCGATCTGCGTGATCGCGGTGAAGGCAGCTCCCGGATCTGCCTGTCCGATCAGCTCTCCCACAATGCGCAGGTGAGCAGATGAGGAAATAGGAAGAAACTCCGTGAGGCCCTGAACCAGCCCCAGGATGATTGCATCAAGCCAACTCATGAGGCCTACTGTACGGGCACCACGCCGATTCCCCTACCGCGCCACCCGGTCACCACCACACTACGGTTACAGTATGCGCACTCGTTTTTGCGGCCGTTCGGGCCTGAGCGTCTCTGATGTTGGACTCGGCACACTCACGTGGGGCCGCGACACCGATGAGCACGAAGCTGAAGACATGCTGCGCCATTTTGTCGATGCCGGTGGGAACCTGATCGAAATTGCACCAACGCACGGAGACGGCGCGGCGGTGGACGTCCTCGGGTCGCTCATCAGCACAGTCAGTCGCAATCAGCTCGTGATCGCACTTCGAGGGGGCGCACACCTGGATGCGTCCACTAAGTGGCGTGCCAGTGCGGCGCGCGGCGACATGCTCGCCAGTCTGGACGATGCGCTGGCCCGGTGGCACACCGATTTCGTTGACCTGTGGCTCGCGGAGTTCACGCCGCACATTCCGGTCGACGAAACACTGTCCGCGCTGGAGGTCGCCTGGCGTTCGGGTCGTGCGCGCTACGTAGGGATCGCTCACGCGTCGGCGTGGACGGCGGCATCAGCATCGACGAGGGCGGCCCTGGCGGGGATGCCTGTGGTTGCGTTGGAAGATGCCTGGTCACTGCTGGATCGCGGCCTCGAGTCTCAGGTGTTTGCACCGGCACGCTCAGCCGGGATGGGAATCCTGGCGCATTCGCCACTGGCGTGCGGCGTCCTGACCGGGAAGTATCGCCATGCCACTCCCCCAGATTCACGCGCCGCGTCACCGCACTTGCGTTATACCGTTGAACGCTACCTGGATCCTGCTTTGTCTGGCACGGTCAACGCCCTCGAACGCGCTGCTCAGGGGCTTGATCGCACGAGTATGGATGTGGCGTTGGCATGGGTGCGTGACGCTGAGGGTGTGGCAAGCGCGATCGTCGGTCCGCGCACGGTCCGACAGCTCGATCAGCTGCTCGAATGTCAGGATCCACTTCCTGAGCAGATCCGAACGGTACTCAGCGAAGTATCTGATCCGCGCGTAGATTAGTCGTCCTCGTCGTTATCGTCGTCCAGGTCGATCTGGTCGTACTCGTCATCGTCGAAGCCGTCGAAGCTGTCATCGTCATCATCTTCGTCGTCGCCGTCGTCCTCATAGTCGTCATCATCGTCGTCGTCATCATCTTCATCCAGAATGTCGAACGGCAGTTCAGCGTCGAATCGTGTGAAGAGAACGTCGTCGTAGGTGAAGAACGCATCACGGAGGCGTTCTTCTGCCTGCGAAATGACGGCATCCGACGCGGCTGTGCCGCCCTGGACGACATCAAAGTGGTGCTCAAATGCTGCGATGAGTAAGTTCAGCGCGTCGCGAGGATCTTGTGTCATGCTCCCAGCCTACCTGTTCACGCCTAAATTGACGTGCTCAATTCAGGGAAGATTCAGTTGCGAGCGGATAACGGAAACCATCAGATCAGTGCCCTTGATCTCCGCTGTCTGTTCTGCACCGAGGATACGCATATTCCCGTCTGCGTCGATCAGCTGTGATGCACCCATCGACGGCCCGAGCGGCAAGATGACCCACTCCTTGGTGGGTTGGTAGGAGATATCGGGCTCTCCGCCTTCCAGCTGATGCGTGATATTGGCAATGACAACTCGGGCTTGCTGACGTGCCGCATCTGCGCGCTTGGATTCACGCACGTCGGTGATATCACCAATGGCGTACACGTTGGAGTGTCCCTTGACCTGCAGCGTGGGATCAACACGAATTGTTCCGTTCGGGTGAAGAAGTTCTTCGTATTCCGTTCCCGCCAGGTATCCGGAGTTCGCTGTCGCGCCGTAGCACTGGAACCATATATCTGCCTCGATCTGGTCACCGTTATGCGTCTGAACACTGAAGCGTCCTAGCTGGCCGGCCTGAATCGGCGGCAAATATGCCAGCGGGGAGCCTGTCACCACGCGCACACCCAGTTCGTCGAGCTGTTCCGTGATCGCGTCGCGAAGCTCCTGCGTGTAGCCAGGCGTGGACAGAATGGAATCACCGGATTCAACCAGAATGATCTCCAGATCAGGGAACGCGCTGGCCAACTCGCCTGTCATCTCAATGCCGACGGTGCCTCCGCCTACCAACATGACCGAGCCGGCCGATGTCAGTGCGTCGTGGAGCTGTTCAAGGCGCGCTTTCGCCACAGTCGCTTTCGAGGAGGAGTACTTTGCGGGGAACGGATACGTTGATCCACTTGCCAGGATCACGTAGTCCGCTTCGATGGGGTCGTGCCCAAAGACATGCACCGTCGTCCCCGTCACTGACGAGACGACGCCCTGGATCACCTGCCCATTCTTCAGCAGGTTCGAGTACGGCATGAAAATGGCGTGCTCCCACACCTCGTCGACTGCTGCCCGAAGTGCGGCCGCGTGGTGAACGAATTGGTCCTTCTGCTCAATGAGGATCACGTCAGCGACTGGATCCAGTCCTTTCGCGACGGTGACACCACCGTACCCACCGCCGACAACTACCACTTTGGTCACAGTTGATCTCCTTCGTTGATGATGATGCCATCATCTCACGTGTCAGTCGTCTAGGTGGAGCACGCGAGCAATATTGGGTGGGAAAAAGTTCGGTCCCTTCAGAACTTTTCCGTCCTCACGACGCTTCACCGACCCATCCGGCATGAGTTTGGACAGGTTCGATGCCTGGACTTCTTCCAGGACCGCATCCAGGTCGATGCCTGATTCCAGTGCCATCCCGTAGATGACGTAGACCAGGTCGGCCAAAGCGTCAGCGGTCTCGACGATATCCGAGGTGGCATGATCGCCTTCAGCTGCCTGCTGATAGGCCTGCTCAATGAGTGTCCTCGCGGCAGGTCCCCACATGGCTCCAATCAGTTCGCTGAATTCCTCAGCGATCAGGCTCATGCGCATCATGACACGGTCGTAGTCCAGCGTGGGTTCCCCGCCGTCTGCCACACGGTTGGGCATGTGGTAGGTCGAGTGGAACTCGCTGACCAGTTCCTGGGGGCTACGCGTGCTGCGGCCCGGTGTGTGCGAAGTGCCACTGCGCCGCCCCATCACCGGTGCGGGTGCAGCCGGCCCGTCCCACGGTGCAGCAGGCTCCATCGTGTCATCTGGTTCAAGGAATGCTTCCCAGACTTCTTCACCCTTGTCGTTTTCGACTTGCCGCCCTCGTTTGCCTGCGTGGAAGCCCAGTCGCCACGCCACGCGCCACGACGGCCAGTTGCCGACCCGTGAGCGCCACACGAGGCGCGGCGCGTTCAGCGTATCGAATGCGACGCGCGCAGCCAGGATAAGTGCTTCGGTAGCGTAGCCTGATCCCCGGCTGTCGGCGCCTACCCAGTAGCCCACATCGAGCGTCCCGTCCTCGGATTGAATCCGCATCGACAGGGTGCCCACGAGCGTGTTGGTGGCCACGGTGCGGATCGCCCAGTGTGGTTCGTTCTTCTCCCAGCCGGCGGTCGCGACTTTTTCAACGAATTCCCTGGCCTGGTCACGCGAATATGGCGAGGGAACCGTCGTCCACTGCATGATGGCAGGGTCCTGGCACAGACGGTAGATATCGTTGGCATCGTCACAAGCTAGTGGCACCAGGGAGATGCGCGCGCCGGTGACCGTGAAGGGAGCGAGCGACATTGAATCCTCCTTTGGATGATCGCTTCAGGCTTCAGCGTGAGTGTGTTCCCACGCGGTCGCCAGCATAGTCCCCAAGGCCTGCGCATTCTGTGCGCCCTGGATCACAAATTTCTGATCGATGAGCATGGTGGGAACCGACTCAACACCCATTTCAACGGCGATCTGGTAGTCGGAAACTACATCTGCTGCTCGCTGCTCATCAGCGAGGGCGGCCACCACATCTTCTGCTGACATACCGACTCGCTTCGCACACTGAATCAACACCTCCGGGTCGGAGACGTCCTGACCCATTTCGAAGTGGGCACGGTCAAGCGCTTCAGCCAGAGCAAGCTGAGTGGTATTCGCACCTGTCAGCGTGTCGTGCGCAAGGTCGTGTTCGTAGGCTGCGGCGAGGAGCCGGTGTGCGTTCGAGGTGGGCGCCACCACCATTGTTTCGAAGTTGAAGGTGATGTCCTCAGCCATCCCCAACTCAGTGAATTGAGCCAGGCTCTTGTCTGCATCTTCTTCTGACATTCCACGATGTGCTGTCAGGTATTCGCTTTGAGATAGCTCCAACGGTTCTGCTAAGTCAGGGTCAAGGAAGTAGGCGTGAAGTCGAATCTCAACCTCGTCAGCATGCTCGAATGAGCCCAGGGCCGTGCGCAGGTGGTGAAGACCCAGATAGCACCACGGGCATGCCACGTCAGACCAAATGTCGATGTGCATGTCGGCAACTGTCTCATAACTTTGCTCGATTGTCAGGGTGCCCGGGCCTTTGTCACCTAACTCATGAGCAAATGTGACGTGTCGCTCGTTCATATTGGACGTTTCGATTTGCCGACAGGTACCATTGTCGTGTTAAAGTTCTATCCGCTCTCATTGAGCATTGCGCGGGTGGCGGAATAGGCAGACGCGCTAGCTTGAGGTGCTAGTCCTCGCTTTAGAGGGTGGGGGTTCAAGTCCCCCTCCGCGCACAATGAGAAGAATGGTCGCGACACCTTGGGGTGTCGCGATTATTTCTTACTCTGCTCTACAGTAGAGACGTGGAAACTTCTCGCTGGACCTGTGTACTTTTCGACGTGGACGGCACAATTGTCGATTCGGCAAGTGTCGTTATCGACTCGTTCCAACGCACACTTGCACACTTGAACTATCCGTTTCGTTCACGCGATGAGCTGGCGAAATACGTCGGCCCACCGTTGTGGGACTCCTTCATGGATCTGGGGATGGATGCTGAGCAGGCTGACAATGCTGCCACCATCTACCGTCACTACTATCGTGAACTGTTCCTTCAGCCAGAACCGTATCCCGGCATTGGACAGCTTCTGGAAGATTTACATGCCGCCGGATACGCCTTGGCTACGGCTACCTCAAAACAGGAATACATGGCGCGCGACCAGATGGTTCATCTGGGTTTTGATCGCTTCATCGATGTCATTGCGGGAGCCATCCCAGATCCCGCCTATTCGAAAGCTCATGTAATCCGCGATGCACTGAAGCGCCTGGAGGAAAAAGGCCTCGACATTTCTCGCCCCGTCGTGGTAGGTGACCGCTCATGGGACCTGGAAGGTGCTCTGGAAGTCGGTCTGCCGGCGATCGGGGCAGGATGGGGATATTCGCGTCCTGGCGAGTTCGATCAGGCACTGGCAGTTGCTCACGATGCTGACGAACTGCGCCAGCTGCTGATAGGAGATCACTCATGACTGATTCATCACGCACCTCAGCGTTCGGCAATCTGAAGCAGAACCTGAGCCGGTTCGTACGTTCTCCGCACGTCACTCAGGTGCCGGCCACGACGCGCACATCCACGCCGGCGCGCCCTGCCCCATATCGCACACCCCAACGGCGACGCGTCTCCTCGCCTCCGACCAAGCATTCGCGGACCAATACTGCCGTGAAGCGACCTGAGCTTCCTGACTGGCTGCGTAAATCCGGCCTGGCAGCGTGGGCCCTGATCGGCATCATGATCATCGTCGCCGCCGTCGTCTATGCTCTGGCACGCGTCACCCCGGTCTTCATCGCTGTTTTCGTCGCACTGGTGGTCACTGCGATTCTCAATCCCGTGGTCAATTTCCTTTCGCGCTTCATTCCGCGTGGCCTGTCAGTGGTTCTGACATTGCTGGGATTCTTCGGCATCTTCGCAGGTTTGATGGCATTGGTCGTCAACTCCGTGATGGGACAGTGGACGAGGCTGGCCAATCAGTTCTCACGCGGTCTGGATGTGATCTCCGATTTCCTGTCCTCCCTGCCATTCGACATCAAGGTCACGCCGCAGGATGTGTCCGCATGGATGAACGACATGATCGCCAAGGGCCAGCAATACGTCCAGCAAAACTGGAGCAGGCTGGCATCCGACCTCCTGTCAAATGTCTCAGCCGCTGCCATCACGTTCACAATCGCCGCACTGGGCTTGTTCATCACGATCTTCTTCCTGCTGTCGGGAGAAAAAATGTGGCGCTGGTTCCTGGATGTCACACCGGCACGCAGGCGTGAGCCTATCCATCGCGCAGCTCTGGCTGGATGGGACACTTTCTCGGGCTACGCGCGCGGCACGATGATCGTGGCCGCGACCGATGGTCTGTTGGCGGGGATCTTCCTGCAGATCCTGGGCGTGCCGGTTGCGCCCGCATTGGGCGTCCTGGTGTTCATTGGTGCCTTCATTCCCCTGATTGGTGCGCCCGCAGCGATGATCATTGCGATGATCGTGGCTGCTGCAAGCGGCGGTTTGATGCAGGCCGCCATCGTTGGCCTCGGCATCGCCGGCATCGGCCAGCTCGAAGGTCACGTTCTCCAGCCCCTCATCATGGGCAAGCAGGTGTCTTTGCACCCTGTGGTTGTCGGTGTTGGCGTCACCGTCGGTACACTCACGGCGGGCCTGCTGGGTGCCGTCATCGCGATCCCGATTATCGGCGTGATCTGGTCTGTCTTCTCTGAACTGTATGAGCGTGATGCACCGATCGAAGATCCGCTGCCTGAACGCCGCAATGCGCCCGACGTTGAGGAAGAGCACGAGAACAAGATCGGCACCAGAATTGTGCGTTTTTTCCGCAACCGCGGCGACGACGAATCCGAGGCTGACCGCCAGAAAACCGAGGCTTCAGCGGAAGTCTCGTGATCGGACGCGCATCGGCATGTGCAGCTCTTTGAGCGAATGTGCCCGGATCATGACGACACCCTCGCCTCTTTCGACAGTGCCACTGACGATCAGCGCCTGCGCTGTCGTGGCGGTGGTGCGATAACGCGTCCACAGTCCCGGTGAGCACACAATGTTGGCAAACCCGCTTTCGTCTTCTAAAGACACGAAAATCAGGCCGCGCGCTGTGTGGGGACGTTGGCGGTGCGTGACAATACCAGCGACTGACGCGATGGACCCATCGTCACCTTTCTCCATCAGGTCACGCGCTTTCACGACGCCGCGATCATCAAGGAATGAGCGGATCAGGGCCAGCGGATGTTCTGCCACGGTCAGGCCGGTGGCCTGATAGTCGGCGCGCATCTGGTCAACATCGCTCATCTGCGGCAGGTTCCCTGGCGTCGTGCCCACCTCGATACCAGGAATATACGGCTGATACGCGTGTTCTTCTGCCACTCGCTCGGCACCCCACAGTGCGTCTCTTCTGCTGATTGCCAGCGAATCGAAAGCACCGGCTCGCGCGCATGCTTCCACCTGGCGCTCGGTGAGGTGAGCACGCTGCGCCACGTCACTCATACTGGAAAACGGACCGTCAGCTCGCGCATCGACGATGCGGTGGGCACCCTCCCCCAGTCCGCGTATCGATTCCAGCCCGATCCGAATCATGGCATCGTCATCCATGTCCAGTTCAACGCGTTCGTTTGCACATCGCTCGACAGCCGGGTCGTAGGGCTGGACGCATGCGGATACGTCAGAAAACTGCACATCGGCCCGAGCAACTGCTACGCCGTGACGCCGCGCGTCGTGGATCAGGCTATCCGGAGAATAAAACCCCATAGGCTGACTGGACAGGATACCTGCGTAGAAGAACTCCGGGTAGTGCACTTTCAGCCAGGCTGACGCGTAGACGATGTGAGCGAAGGAAAAGGAGTGCGACTCAGGAAAACCGAACGATGCGAAGCCTCGGAGTTGATCAAAAATCCTGTGTGCGCATTGCTCAGAGATTCCGCGTTGACGCATTCCTTCCATCAGCGGAGGTTTGAGCATGTCCATCTGTTTGAGTGAACGCTTCGACCCCATCGCCTTGCGCAAGCGGTCAGCTTGCGCCGCGGTGAAACCTGCCGCATCCTGCGCGATGCGCATGAGCTGTTCTTGAAACAGCGGAACACCCAGAGTCTTTTCCAACGCAGGCTTGAGCAGCGGGTGCAGATACGTCACCGCTTCTGCGCCCTGTCTTCGACGCAGATACGGATTCACTGCCTGCCCCTGGATGGGGCCAGGTCTGATCAGCGCCACCTCCACCACAATGTCGTAGAAGCAGCGCGGCCGAAGGCGTGGCAATGTATTCATCTGCGCGCGCGACTCCACCTGAAACACTCCCACCGTGTCAGCTGCGCACAGCAGGTCGTAGACACGTGGATCCTCTTCTGTCAGATTATGCAGTCCCAGCGCGCGCCCGTTCCTGCCGGTAATGCCGCGCTCCCCCAGCCAGTCGAATGCCCGGCGAATGGCGGTGAGCATTCCTAATCCCAGCAAGTCGAATTTCACCAGTCCGGCATCAGCGCAGTCGTCCTTGTCCCACTGGAGAACGGAACGGCCCTCCATGGCTCCCCACTGCACGGGGCAGATATGACTGACCGGTGTGCGCGTGAGCACCATTCCTCCGGTGTGGATTCCCATGTGACGCGGAAGGTCAGACATTTTCTGTGCGATTCGAGTGACCTGATCAGGGGGCGGGTCGCCCTCGCTCTTGCTCCACTTCGTCGCAATACCGGCGGCATATCCGCATGCGCGAGCAGCATCATGGATCGCTGAGCGGTGCCTGTAGGTGATGACGGTGGCAACCTGTGCGGCGCGTTCACGCCCATAGTGCTCGTAGACATGTTGGATGACTTCTTCGCGCCGCCCTGCCTCGATGTCGACATCGATATCAGGAGGGCCGGAACGTCCAGGCGACAAGAAGCGTTCAAAAAGCATTGAGTGACGCACCGCGTCAACTGCAGTGATGCCGAGGGCGAAACATACGGCTGAATTGGCGGCTGATCCTCGTCCCTGGCACAGGATGTTGCGGGAGGCACAAAAGTCAACGATTTCTTTGACGATCAGGAAATATCCCGGAAAATCCATGCGTTCGATGATGGACAGTTCGTGGTCAATCACCTCCCACGCATGGGGGTTGTCTGCCCGCGTTCCGTAACGTTCGAGGGCGCCCTGTTCAGTCAGATGACGCAACCATGTCGCGGACGTAAATCCCTCGGGCACCTTCGTTTCAGGCAGTCGGGGGGCAACGAGGCGCAGGTCAAAACTTGCGTGAGATCCGATGTCTGCCGCCATGCGAACAGCATCCGGGTAGTCGTGGTACATCAGCAGCATCTCTTCTGCGCTGCGCAGGAAGGAGCGAAAGGCCGGCAGGTGCGGTTCAGCTTCTTCCAGTGACATTCCCAGTCGGGTGGCAGCCAGGACATCACCGAGGGGCCCGGATACCGGGGTGGCACATCGCGCGGCCGTTGTGGCAACCAGCGGCACGTGGGCACCTGTGGCCAATTCACTGAGTGCACGCAGAGTCTCAGGTGGCTCCGTGGGGCTCAGCGCGCTTTCGACGGCGACGCGGTCACGTCCAAAGATACTGATCAGGCGTGTCAACATGGAGCGGGCGGCCGACATGCCACCCGCCCGCAGCGCTCGACGCAGCGGGCCACGCGACGTGCCGGTGAGCACTATCCACTCCCCTGCACCCAGTTCGTCCAGCATGTGTATCGGCGTGCGCCGACCTGGATGAGAAAGGGTGTGCCGACTCATTGCCGCACACAGCTGCGTGTATCCACACGGATTCGTGGCGATGATGGGAAGACGGATGCCGGGTTCTTCGGCTCCGGGAACCAGTCCCCATCCAGGCTGGGCTGAAAATTGCTGCGGATCCAGGGTCAGTTCCGCCCCGCACACAATCGGCAGTCCGCGCGCTCGACCGGCAGTGGCCATCTGTATTGCAGAATACATACCATCGACATCCAGTACCGCAAGCGCCTCCAGGTTCAGCGCGCAGGCAGCATCGACCATCTCGCTGGGCATATTGGCGCCGTCGAGGAATGTGAATGCGCAGTGAGCATGTAATTCCGCGTAACGAGCAGGTTCGACCACTCCACCATCATATCGAACATCTGTTCGATTCTGTAGCGGTCTTATCCGTCGATCAGCGCACGCAGGTCAGCCACGTTAAGGCGCGTCCACTGCCCCGCGTCCTTCTGATCAACAGCCGCATCAACCAGGGATGTCACAAGTTCACGTTTGCGTTCCTGCAGTTCGACGACTTTATGTTCAATGGTGTCGAGGGCGACCAGACGGTACACACTGACAGGACGTTCCTGCCCGATGCGGTGCGCACGATCCACTGCCTGTTCTTCCACGGCCGGGTTCCACCATGGATCCATGACGAACACGTAGTCCGCTTGCGTCAATGTCAGTCCTGTCCCCCCAGCCTTCAGGGAGATGAGGAACACGTCAGCGTCCCCCTCGCGAAACTGTTGAATCACTGAGCGGCGATTGCGGGTTGAACCGTCGAGCTGGACACAGGAAATGGAGCGCCGCTTCAGCTCCTCCCGGATTCGTGCCAGGTAGGACGTGAACTGGCTGAACACCAGAGCCTTGTGACCTGCAGGCAGAATCTGCGTCAAGTGGTCCACCAGCACGTCGATCTTTGCCGACCCGACACCCTGGTAGTGTTCATCGACCAATGCCGGGTCAAGGGCCAGCTGGCGCAGTCGCGTCAGCGCGGCCAGAATGTCGATGCGGTGCCGTGAAGCGTCGTCAAGCAGATCGAGCAATTGGACGCGTATGCGCGTCAGATACTGGTCGTAGATCTGGCGGTGTTCAACTCCCAGCTCCACACCGACGGTTGTTTCAGTCTTGACGGGAAGATCAGGTGCCACTGCTTCCTTGGTGCGTCGCATGATGAACGGTCGGATCGCTGCGCTCAACGCTGCGGCGGCGTTCGCGTCCCCCTCGTCAATGGGTCGCAAGATATGTGTGCTGAACGTTTTCCAGCCGGGCAACAAGCCGGGAGCAACCAGGGCTGCGAGTGCCCACAGATCCGCTGCGGAATTCTCCACGGGTGTACCGGTCACTGCGAGTGTCCACGGCCGGGACAGCTGCATGAGCAGGCGGTGGATGACAGTGCGCGGATTCTTCACGTGCTGCGCTTCGTCGATCACCAGGCCGCCCCATTCGCGCGCTGTCCATTGGTCTGATTCCAGGCGCGCGATGGTGTATGTGGTGACGACGATGTCGGCATCGCGGATGGCACTGTCAAGTGATTCGTCGCGGCGTTTGGAGGTTGACGTAATGTCGACGACTCGCAGCTCGGGTAGGAAGCGTTCGGCCTGTTCAACCCATGTGCCGACGACGGAGGTCGGTGCCACCACCAAAACTGGCGGCTCGATGCCACCAGCGCGTTGCGACGCGATCGAGGCGAGGATTTGCAGGGTCTTGCCCAGGCCCATATCGTCAGCGACAATGCCGCCCAATCCGTTGTGAATGTGGGAGGTGATCCACTGATGACCGTCGACCTGGTAGGGCCGAAGATCCGCATTAAGGGTGTCAGGCAGCGGCAACGGATCGCGCGCACCTCGGGCAGTAAGTACGTCGATAGTGCGGCGCAGGGAGTTGGGCACGGTGAGCGAGTCCGTCAGGTCGTCGAATTCTTCCCACAGCCCCACATGCATGCTCGATAGCTGCAGGTCAGATTCAGTAAAGCTGCCGCCCAGTTCCTGCGCGTTGTGGAGCAGGGCGCGCAGCCTGTTGATACGAGCGCTGTCGAGGGCGACCCACGTCCCCTCAACCAGCATATGATCGCGTCCATCGGCAAGTGCGGTGAGGACATCAGATAGGGCGACATCACTGTCACCGATGCGGATGCGTATATGGACATCAAACCAGTCGGTGGATGAGGACGGTTCAGCGTCCGTGTGGATCGTCAGTTCCTCATTGCTGATGCTCAGTGCCCGCACATCAGGGTTCACGTCCCATTGCAGAGCGTCGGCGGTCACCTCGTCGAGGGTGGCAAGCAGTTCCGGGGCTTTCCAGGCGGGCATACGGATGGGTGTGCCGACGGTCAAGGGCGCGCCGGTGGGAAGCGAGATCTGGCCGATTGCAGACTGTACGCTGCGTGCCAGGTGCGTGACATCGGGGTCTGTACTGTCGTAGGCGGTGCGCACATGAGAGGTGCCGACAGCTTGATCGACCCACCAGCGCATCACGACGTGTTCGATGTGATCCATACTGACGCGTCCGACGATGCTTGTCTTAACTGAAACGTCTGCGCTCACTGAGTCGTCACTGGACATGACCGGGTTGGTGCCGCTGAGCCGAGGAAGCCACTGGGCATGGAATTCGGCCGCGTCTTCAGCCGGAATGATCAGCGGTGAGGCACCTTCGAACGCGTCGAGCAGATGCGCCCCTGAACGAATATGTGCGACTGTGCGCCCGGCGTTGAAGAATGCCAGCTGCGTGGCTGCGCTGATGCGAACTCGGGCGGCGATGCGCGCACCGTCGGTGAGCACGGGTTTGATGAGAATGTCGCCTGTTTCGCCAGTGCGAGTGGTGTCGAGACTGACGTGCCAGGGAGTCGGGTCGACGCTCAGTGGTGTGAGCGGGTCGAGGTCAACGAACATGTCAAGGCCGGCTCGCGTAGCTGCCTCAATCCACGGCCCTGCCTGCACGCCCAGCGATTCCAGTGTGACGTCATTTGGTGAGCGGTACGTTCCATCTGAACGTGAGTGGCGGTAGGCCTGCCTGATCAGCGCGACGTGTGTGGGGTTGAGTCCATCTGTGACCGATTCCCACTGCGTGGCGGTCAGGTCCTGCCACGTTGCACGCTTCGTGGTCCACGCGCTGTGCATTCCAGGGCGCAGCGGTGTCAGTGCAATAGGTTCACGAGGGTTATGCGTATCAACCAGTAACGCCAGTGGCTGACCCTCCATCGCCGTGGTGCCGGAAAGGGTGCGCAGCCTGTCACGCCATGTGGGGCCCTCCTCCGATTCTGCGGGCACGGAGCGCACGGCAAGTAAGGCTGCCACACTGTGCGGACAATCACGTCCGATCGCGCACGCGCAGCTCAGATCCAGGTGGACAGGGGCGCCGTCACGCAGGCTCACCCATGTGCGGTAGGTCAATCCGGGGCCTTTGACGCGGCACTGGGCTTCGCGTTCTGACGTGAGGTCGGTGTCCAGGACGTCGCCTCGGGTAAAGAACGCCAACCCTTTTGCCCACGTTGCCGGGCCTACGCGCATCATGATGTCGTCGTCACTGAGGTGGTGAACATACGTCACGATGTCGCGTGGAGCCATCTTTCCAGTTTATGACGCCGCGCGCGCAGATGCTCAGTCTCCCAGCTTCCCGCCTGATTCACGCAGGTAGCAGCGTGCGCACAGTGATTCATATCCTGAGTCGACACCGTCGATCGCGACCTGTCCGCCGTCAAAGATGAAGGAGCCATTGACGATGCGGCCGTTGAAGACTGCTTTCTTTCCGCATCGGCAAATCGTTTTGAGTTCTTCGAGGCTGTGCGAGATTTCCAGGAGGCGGCGAGCACCAGGAAATGCGTTGGTCCGGAAATCGGTGCGAATGCCGTAAGCCAGGACGGGGATGCCATCCATGACGGCTACCCGCAGGAAATCGTCAACCTGACGTGGGGTGAGAAATTGCGCTTCGTCCACCAGGATGGCGGAGGTGGAAGCCATGCGGCCGGTTGCCTCGAGCGCTTCAAAGACGTCATCGGTGGAGTCCAGAAGGACATCAACGGTGCGCGTTACTCCCAGACGGGACACCACTGTGTCGTTGCCGCGCACGTCGACGCGCGGTTTGATCACCAGGACATGCTGGCCACGTTCTTCGTAGTTGTAGGCAACCTGAAGCAGTGCAGTTGATTTGCCTGAGTTCATCGCTCCGTATCGGAAGTACAGTTTCGCCACAGCTTCCCTTTCCTCGTCGACCGTGTCCTCCTGAGCCTGATGGTACCCGAGCTCGTTTTATTCAAAGAAACCTTCGATCCACCATCTGCCTGACTGAAAGCTCAGCAGGACGTCGCTTCCGTCCCGACTTGCAATGACATAGACACGTGCCGAACGTTCTGTTGTCTGTTCCTCCCACCAGCGCCCTTGGACAACCCAGATGCCCTGCACCTGCACGATGGAGATCTGTTCCCTGGCGCGCACGATATGTGTGGGCGGTGCGCTGAGGTATCCGCGTTCAGTCACCACGACAGGAGTCAGCCCGGCGCGCACCTCAACCTGCTCGGGTTTGTCCAGCATCACTGTGGGCGCGCGCAGCAGAGCGCCGTCCCATTCTCCTTCGCTCCTGACGGGCTCTTGTCCCGGGCTTCCCCAAGGGGAAGAGTGCACACGCGACCGTGGATCGAATCCTCCCTGCATACATACCGCGCGCACTCCCTCGGTGCCGACCACTGACTGCACCCGCAAAGCGGCCCGTTCAGCGCGTCGACTGCTCTCCGGCCCTGCCCACAGCTGGTCCGGCATTACTGTGTCGTACAGGTCGCAGGCCACCACCTGCATCGTGCTCAACCCACCGGCATCGCCATCGTCCTGTGGAAGCAGGCGGTCAAGCCAGCCGCGTAATTGCCAGCGCAGACGATCAACAACTTCACTGGGGTCCAGGCAGTTCACCCCACACCATGTGCGCTCACAGTCCTGTCCTGTTGTCGTCGCGACGCGGATACTCAGCGCGTGCGCGTTGACACCCTGGCTCCACAGTTTCTGCCGCAGATTTTCCGCCACTGCTCGAAGCTGCAAGGCAACCATGTCAAGACTGGTCACTGGGTCATCGAATGTGCGTTCCACGTTCACCGCTGAGGTGGTGCGTGCACGCGGCGCAATAAACAGGTCACCCCCGCTGGCCAGGCTCCACAGGTCCTCCCCTGAGCGCCCGAATCGTGACAGCAGCGCCTTCTTGCCGACACGCAGCACATCAGCGCACGTTGTCACCCCCAGGTCCTCAAGCACCTCGATCGCATGATGTGCGTCCTGTGTGCGTTGACACGGTACGATGCGTGGAATATGCGCCAGCGGTATTTCACTCACATACTGTTCGGCACAGGTGGCGGGAACGATCTCATCAGAGCGGGCGGCCCATATTGCTGTCAGTATCCCCGTCGCAATCCCCACGTGGCATTCGACCCCGCATTCCTCGATGATCGTTTCAGTCAGTTTTTGTGCGAGTTTTTCTTCCGATCCAACCCACCGCGCCGGGCCTGCAGCAGGCGCCCACGCCAGTCCTGGCCGCAGGCACGTCACATGTGCGGCCACCCGGTCGCATGCATCGAGCACATGTTCGAATGCGGCATTTTGCTCAAGCGGATCATCTGGGTAGATCAGTGCGTCGGGGCACAGATACTGCGCAGTCGTCAAGAGCATCGACGTGCGCACACCTGCGCGGCGCGCAGCCAGTGTCGCAGCCTGCACGCGACCATTTGACGCAATAATGGCTCGCCCTCCTGGCGGCGTGTTAACTGCAAGTGACTGGGTAGGCCAGTCGGGAACCCACACCACCACGCGTCTGCTGGCCGCCATCTCAGACCGCCTGCTTCGTTGGAGCCACCAGACTTGCAGCCAGCGGACGCGAAAGACCGATCCACGGGTAGGCAGTGACGATCCGTATCCCGCGTGTGCGCGCTCTGCCTGCCAGTTGGCGCTGTTCGCGCACGGTCAGTTCGACCCGCCCCACTGCGACGACATCCACGCCGTCGATCAGGGTACTCAGGATCTGGGCAGCACAGCGATCCGGGTGCGGCACATCGATGACGCGTTCGAGTTCAAGTCCCATGTTCGATGCCGCTTCCCACCCCATATTCGCCACGCCGACAAATGCGCACCACGCTCCGTGCGGTGCCAGGTCAATAACGGCGCGGATCAGGTGAGCCGCAGAGGGCTCAACGTGAAAAATACAGCCCACCGGAGCCTCGGCGTCGTGAGCACGTGAGTTCAGATGGCGTTGGATGTCATACTCGTCGCGATGACGCACGCCAGTTTCTTCTTCCGCCTGAGCAAGCGCTGCGCGTGCGCGCTCCAGTCGTTCGCGTGCACTCAGTGCCATTCCCCCTCCTTTCGAACAGATGTTCGACATCATAGGGCACTCCCCCGGCATCTGGAGCTCATCCGCCAGTCGCCCTCGAAAATCACGCACAGCACGACTATGGTGGATATCACAAACGAAAGGAGCAATGGTGAACCTCAACGATCGCCCAACAGCCCCCGATCCCTACGATCTCCTGCCTGTTGACGCTACTTTTCCCGTGACTTCCAACGACATTGTTGACAACCAGACTCTTCCCGCCATCCACAGCGCCGAGGGAGGAAACGTCTCACCCCATCTGGCGTGGAGCGGCTTCCCCGAGCAGACCCGCTCATTCGTCGTCACATGTTTCGATCCGGACGCCCCCACACCGTCAGGTTGGTGGCACTGGATAATCGTGGACATTCCTGCCACGCAGACCGAACTTCCACAAGGTGCCGGATCCTCCGACCTTGACCTTGACGGCGCCGCTTTCCATATTCGCGCAGACCACGGCGACCATTCGTACTACGGAGCCGCCCCGCCGCCTGGAGATCGCCCGCACCGCTACATTTTTGCCGTTCACGCACTGGACGTCGAAACCCTCGAGGTGGACGAGGACGCCTCGGCCGCCCAGGTTGCCTTCGCAACCATGTTCCACACGATTGCACGAGGGAGACTGACGGCAGTCTTTGCCACGCCTCAGGAGTAAAAGATCACGACGCGCCATGTCGCTGTCAGCGCCCGACAGGGGGCAAGATTGAACACGTGCTACATGTGATCTTTTATGAACCGCGCATCCCGGGCAATACGGGAGCCGCCATCCGGCTTTCCGCATGCACCGGATCGATGCTGCATCTGGTTGAGCCACTGTGCTTCGACATGGATGACGCGAAACTGCGTCGCGCCGGCCTGGATTATCACGACTTGGCGCACGTGAAGGTTCACCCCAACCTCGACGATGCACTGGCCGGCATTCCCGGAAAGATCTGGGCATTTACCGGACACACAACCACGATGTACACCGATGTGTCCTACAGCGACGGCGACGGGTTGATGTTTGGCCCTGAACCGACCGGTCTGCCTGAGGACGTGATGGATGATCCGCGTGTGACGTCGCGGGTCCGTATCCACATGTGCGAGGGGATCCGGTCACTCAACCTGGCGAACTCGGCTGCTATCGGCCTGTATGAGGCCTGGCGTCAGATCGGATTCCCGCACTCGTGCTAACTGCGGCGCCTCGGCTGGCGTTCGATCTGTTCGGCAAGTTCCACGATACGACGCGGATTTGACCACCACAGCCACACCAGTCCGACGACTGCCAGCAGCAGCGGCAGATAATAGTATTCCGCGCCGAAACGACTCCACGGGGATCGCTCGGATGTGGGCTCGTTGATTCCCCAGAACGACAGTCCGACGATCAGTGGGCCGACCGTCTGAGTGATGACACTGGCCCATCCGACCATGCGCATGCGGCGCCCGTTATGAGTCAACGCCGCTGCTGCAACGAGGTACAGCAGTGAGGCGACCAGGGCGAGCACATAGGGCCCCAGCGGTTCCTCGCCCCGACTTGTCAGGCTACGAATCGACACGACCGTTGTCCATGCACCGAAAAGCCAGTACGCGGCAGGAACAAGGCGGCCCAAGCCCCATGACGGGCCGCGATCATCTGCCACGCTTTCTGCTGGCTGTGGTGCCGGCGTAACACCCATGGACAGTGTCTCCTTTCAGCAATGGCGGTACTGTCGCATATGACATAGTACGGCCCAGAAGCGACAAAACGGCCGTTCTTGGCGCGATGGCGCCAGATATGGGATGGCGCACCAAAAGTTCCCACGTACAAGTCAGAAAAAAACCGCTGCAAGTGGGACAATAGACCCAGTTGGTCCATGACGGTCCACACGAGTCCAACTTTGAGGAGTGAATAAGTGAGCGAGCCCGATTACGACATCGTCATCTTAGGAGCAGGATCCGGCGGATATGCCGCTGCCTTACGAGGCGCCCAATTAGGACTGAAAGTTGCACTGATCGAGGGAGACAAAGTCGGGGGCACATGCCTGCACCGCGGCTGCATTCCAACGAAAGCCTATTTGCATGCCGCTGAGATCGTCGACACGGTCAAGGAATCCGAGCACTTCGGTGTGAAGTCCTCCTTCGAAGGCGTGGACATGCCACAGCTGATGAAGTACCGCGACTCTGTCATCAAGAAGCTTTACAAGGGCCTGCAGGGGCTGATTTCCCAGCGAAAGATCGACGTGATCGAGGGATGGGGCCGTCTGACCTCCCCCACCACGATTGACGTTGACGGTCGCACCGTGACGGGAAAGAACATCGTCCTTGCGACGGGGTCATACTCGCGCTCAATCCCCGGTCTCGAGATCGGTGGCCGTATTATCGCCTCTGAGCAGGCGCTGCAGATGGAATGGGTGCCCGAATCCGTGGTCGTCCTGGGCGGCGGTGTGATCGGCCTGGAGTTTGCCTCCGTGTGGTGTTCACTGGGTGCTCAGGTCACGATCATCGAGGCACTGCCGCACCTGGCCAATAACGAAGATGAAGCGGTCTCAAAGCAGCTGGAGCGCCAGTTCCGCAAGCGCGGCATCAAGTTCCACACGAATACGCGTTTTGCCGGTGCCACGCAGGATGATTCCGGCGTTCACGTCACGACCGAAAACGGTAAGGAAATTGACGCCGACATTCTGCTGGTCGCAGTCGGACGCGGTCCTGTTACCAACGACTTGGGTTACGAAGAGGCCGGCATCACGATGGATCGTGGTTTCGTAATTACCGACGAGCGTCTGCGCACCGGCGTGGGCAACGTCTACGCTGTGGGCGACATCGTCCCCGGATTGCAGCTGGCTCACCGTGGCTTCCTGCAGGGAATTTTTGTCGCCGAGGAGATCGCGGGGCTCAATCCTCAGGTCATCGATGAGACAGGAATTCCGCGCGTCACCTTCTGTGAACCGGAGATCGCCTCTGTTGGTCTGACTGAAAAGCAGGCTCGTGAAAAGTACGGTGATGATGCCGTTCACACAGTCGAATACAACTTGGCTGGCAATGGCAAATCAAATATCTTGAATACCAGTGGTTTCGTCAAGCTGATCAACGTCCAGGATGGCCCGATCGTCGGGTTCCATGCTGTGGGTGACCGTATGGGTGAACAGATCGGTGAAGGCGAACTTATGGTGAATTGGGAAGCGTATCCGGAGGATCTGGCCGCGCTGATTCACACTCACCCCACCCAAAACGAAGCAATTGGTGAAGCAGCTCTGGCCCTTGCCGGCAAACCTCTTCACTCCCACAACTGAGTCACGCATAAAGGAGATTGAACGATGGCGACAGCAGTGAAGATGCCCGCTCTGGGCGAGTCCGTCACTGAAGGAACAGTGACAACGTGGCTCAAGCAGGTGGGCGACAAGATTGAAGCTGACGAACCGATTGTGGAAGTGTCCACCGATAAGGTCGACTCTGAAGTTCCCTCCCCCGCCAGCGGCGTTCTGCTCAAGATCCTGGTTGAAGAAGACGAAACCGTTGAGGTCGGAACCGAGATCGCCCTGATTGGCGAGGAAGGTGAAGAGGCTTCAGCGGACGAGGCAGGCGACGAGGGCGACCAGAGCGCCGATGAATCACAGGAAGCTGCCTCCGAGGAATCTGAACCAGAGCCGGAAGCCGAATCCAGGCAGGCCCCTGCCTCGGGCGGCGGTAACACCACCGAGGTCACCATGCCCGCCTTGGGCGAATCAGTCACTGAAGGCACGGTGACAACCTGGCTCAAGCAGGTCGGTGACGAGGTCGAAGCAGATGAGCCGCTTCTGGAAGTGTCCACTGACAAGGTCGACTCTGAAGTTCCCTCCCCCGCATCCGGTTACCTGGTGGAAATCCGGGTGGAAGAAGACGAAACGGTGGAGGTCGGCACCGTGGTGGCCGTGATCTCCGATCAGGCCGGCGGCGCAGCATCTGACCAGTCGGCGGAAAAGAAGACGGCAGATGCTGTCGCACCCGATGAGCCGTCGGAAGATACATCGGCTCCATCCCCATCGGCCGAGCCGCCCGCACCTCGTCAGGCGCCTCCGGCACCCCCTGCGCCACCCGCACCGCCTGCACCCCCGGCTCCTCCGATGCCGCATCAGCCAGGCGATTCGGATAAGAAGGAATTCGAGACGCCTGAAACGCTGGCGCCGAAAGCTACCGAGTCCGGCACGAAGGTTGCGGACCAGCCTGAACAGTCGGTTGCTTCTGGTCAGTACGTCACACCGATCGTGCGCAAGCTGGCACGTGAGGCCGGCATCGACCTGTCCACCGTGACTGGCACGGGTGTTGGTGGCCGTATTCGCCGCGAAGACGTCGAAAAAGCCATTGAGTCCTCCTCGTCGAAGGCAGCGCCGGCCGCATCTGGTGGGGCTCCTGCACCGCAGTCATCCGATGAGCCGATCGTCTTCGAGCCGTCTGAACTTCGTGGAAAGACTGAGAAGATGACGCGTCTGCGCCAGACGATCGCAAAGCGCATGATCGAGTCTTTGCAGACAGCTGCTCAGCTGACCACAGTGGTCGAAGTGGATGTCACCCGTATTGCTGCCCTGCGCGCAGCCTCCAAGGCTCCGTTCCAGGAAAAGCACAATACGAAGCTGACGTTCCTGCCTTTCTTCGTCAAGGCCGCTACCGAAGCCCTCGTTGCGCACCCGAAGATCAACGCAACGATCGACGACAAGAAGGTGACGTACCACGATCACGAGCACATCGGCATTGCCGTGGACACCGAGCGAGGGCTGCTGGTTCCGGTCATCAAGGATGCAGGAAGCAAGTCACTTCCTGAAATTGCAGCCTCGATCAATGACCTGGCCAAGCGCACACGCGATGGCAGCGCAGGTGTCGATGACCTGAGCGGATCCACCTTCACGATTACCAACACGGGATCGGGTGGAGCACTCTTCGACACTCCGGTTCTCAACATGCCGGAAACCGCAATTCTGGGCGTCGGAACGATCGTGAAACGCCCTGTGGTTGTCAAGGACGCGATGGGCAATGATTCAATCAGCATCCGCTCGATGGTGTACCTGGCCCTGTCGTACGATCACCGTTTGGTCGACGGCGGCGACGCGGCCCGCTACCTGATGGACGTCAAGCGTCGTCTGGAGCAGGGAGCATTCCAGGCAGATCTGGGTCTCTAGAAATCCTCACCAGGCGGGGGTGCGCTCGAGTTACTCGGCGCATCCCCGCTTGCTATGTCGTGAACACTCAGCGGATGTCCGCCCAGTGTCAGTTCCACGTTGTGTTCAGGCTGGGTGCCGACGCTGTGACACAGTCCAGCCTCGCAGCGCTGGTGGCTGGCCTGCTGAATGCGGGTGCTGACCGTCACCATCTGCCCGTCGCAGCGAACCGTCACATCGCCCACAACGGCTGTCGACAGATTCTTCAATTCCACACCGTCTGCGACCAGATTCTCTATCAGTGCCTGGTCCGACTCCAGCAACACACCACTGGTTGCATACGTCAGCCCGTCAACATCGCGATTCATCAATGCGCTGTCACGTGAACGCAGCACATCGGTGATGACGTCACGAGCTTCATCACTGCTCGGGCACGCTGATACCGCGCCCGATTCGGAGACGCTCTGTTCAGCATCGCTGCGCACTGCATGCCCGATCACCCATGCGCCGACTCCGAACGCCATACACGCTGCAAAACCGACTTTTGCGTGAGAAGACCGAGGTCGCTTATGCCGTGCCGGCGCGTTCTCATGCTGTGTGAGCTCCGTGTTCGCCGCGCGACGCAGCACCTCCCCTAATTCGTCGCCCACACTGCCGGGGCTGCTGAGCTTGCGTTCAATACGCGCAACGCTGTCCCAGTCGCCCTCGACTGTGCCCTCACCATCGGACCATCCTTCAGTGCCGATGATGCCTTCGGGACCATCGATAATGTCAATGAGGACCGCCTGATAGTCGGGGCGCACCACGATATTGGATGGAGACAGGTCGCCGTGCACGATGCCGTGCTCGTGGAGCGCTTCCACACCGCGCCGGATGGACGCGCTGATGCGCTCGCGCACCTGCCTGCGACGAAGTGAGGGGGTCCCGATCAGCGTGTCGAGTGTGCGACCGGTGACGTACTCCATCACAACGGCACACCGTCCATCGTCATGGCGCGCCACGTCGTGGAGCCGTACCACGTTGTCACAGTCAATCTGCGCCCAGGCGCGCCACCGTGACTCCAGGCGCTGCGCATCGTCAGCTGACCGCAGTGCCAGCAGGCCTGCGTTCCCATCGCGAGTCAGTGTGTGCCACATGGGGCCGGCATGGCTCATCGAGGCCAATGACCGCAACTCGTAGGAATTGATATCCATGCCCCTACTGTGACGGGCCTTCCCCTATGGCACAATACGCAATCGCAATCTGTGGATGGCGCATGGATACACGCTAGAATGACACCGCTGCCGTGGCGCAGCAAGCCCTCCTGCTCTTGCCTGGCAAGACCCTTGAGGGCACGCCTATGTTGGGACATGCTTTCGTGCAGACATCACCATTTCGCGCTCTGGCGCATTATCGTATTCTGCCCGCTCTGGTTGGGTGGCCCGAGCTCATCATCGCGTTTGTGGCTCGCGCACCTTACGCCATGGTTCCGTTGGGGACGATGACGGCAATCACCGCCTCTACTGGATCCGTCGCAACCGGCGGACTGGCGACCGGTGTGGTCTCTCTGTCAACAGCCATCGCTTCGCCGCTGATCGGACGCTGGGCTGACCTTGGCGGACAACGACCGGTACTGCTCACGCTGCTCCCCCTCAACGCGCTCTCCCTAACTGGACTATGCGCTGTAGCGCTGACTGCTCACAGTGGCCCAGGTTTGTGGCTAGCTGCCTTATGCGTGGGCCTGACTGCCGTTCCGATTGGCTCATTTACGCGTGCACGCTGGGTGGCGCGCACTACCTCCCCCCATCATCTGGCCGCAGCCTTTTCCTATGAGTCCACCGCTGATGAATTCGTCTTCGTCCTCGGCCCAGCCCTCGTTGGCATCGCCGCGTCCGCCGCAGCACCTGCCGCGCCATTGGCACTGGCCGTCCTCCTCGTGCTGTGCGCCGGGATTCCTTTCGCTATTCGCACGCCCGCTTCCCTGCCGAACGAGGACGACGCTGATCGCACGCAAACCCCGCCGGTGTCGATCGCCTCGGTGCTGCGCGTTGTCCTTCCGGCGATCCTCATCATGGCCTGTATCGGTACGATATTTGGCTCCGTTCAGGCCGGCACCACCCAACGAGCAGCAATGGCCGGAATGCAGACGCAGGCCGGTTTGATTTACGCGGTCATGGGTATCGGGTCAGCCGCAATGGCCCTGATGGTTGTCTTGATTCCCGAATCCGTGCGACTGTCGTGGCGCGTCATCATCGGCGGGGTCGGAATTGCGGCAGCGATGGGGGCAACAGCTGGGGCCTCGAGCATTATCCTGACTGCTCTCATGCTGCTCATTGCCGGACTCTTCGTGGGGCCCACAATGGTGACGGCCTTTTCATTGTCGGAACGCCTGGCTCCCCCACAAGGTGTTTCAGTGGCGATGACGTCGATGCAGTCTTCGGTCACAATCGGCGTGTCCTGTGGATCAGCCGCGGGTGGCATGATGGCGTCTTCGTCCGGTGCGCCGTGGGCGTATGCGATCGCAGTGTGCGCCGGACTTGTTATCGCACTCACGGGTGAGATTTTGCGTCGCGCAGGAAGCCGTGGTCCCGCACGGCTCCAATCACAGGTAGGATAGGACCATTATGGCAAAGGAAAACGCACCCCAGGAAAAGAAGCGTCGGTGGTATCAGAACTTCGCTGACGCTTATAAGATCACTGCGCGCTCATATCCGTGGATCGGATGGGTGATGATCGGTGGTTCCATCGTTCTCATCGCTCTTGGCATCCTCCTCGGATTCCTCACCAACTCATGGTTCATGTGGATCCTGACGGGAGTCATGTTGGCACTGCTGCTGTGCATGGGTCTGCTCGCTGCACTTGTGCGCCGCGCAATGTATCAGCAGATCGACGGCACGATCGGATCCGTGTATGCGGTTATCAGTCAGATCAAGCGCGGGTGGATTGTCAGCGAAGAGCCTGTTGCAGCGAATCGCCATCAGGATCTGGTGTGGCGCCTTGTCGGCAGGCCCGGTGTGGTTTTCATTTCCGAGGGACCCTCCTCGCGTGTGCGCCCGATGTTGAATCAGGAGCGTCGCAACACGCAACGTGTCGCCCAGAACGTTCCGATTCACCTGATTGAGGTGGGCCATGGTGATGGACAGATCACCCTCGGGCAGCTTGACCGTCGTATCCGGAAGCTCAAGAAGACGCTGACTCGTGAGGAAGTTCCTGCGATCTCTCAGCGGTTGACAGCGTTGGAGAACAAGACGCACCAACGCGTTCCTCGCAGCATTGATCCCATGAAGGCGCGCCCGTCGCGTCGTGCCCTGCGTGGCCACTGACCATGTCTGAGCGGCGATGCCGCCGCGCCGGTCGCTTCACATATTGAGACGGCGACGCATAACTATACTTTTATGCGCATACTCGTATATGTTGGTCGACGTGGAGAAATAGTTCCTTCGCGTTGCTCGCATATTGGAGGAAATCATGCGTAAGTTTACTGTCGTCACTGCAATTGCTGCCCTGACCGCCTGTGGCCTGGCCGCGTGCTCTGATCCCGATGACGTCCCTGCCGATCAGTCGAATGCCGGCGCATCATCCGGAGCACAATCAGCGACCTCATCTGCCGACAATCCAATGGCGTCCACGGGGATCACCCCCTTCGATACCAGCCAGATTCCAGTCCAGGATGATATCGCTGCCCTCGTTCCACAGGAAATCAAGGATCGTGACGTCCTGCGAAATGGAGCCTCCACGGACTACGCGCCGGCGGAATTACGCGGTGACGATGGTCAGACCCCTGTTGGCTACGAAGTTGACCTGGTGCGCGGCCTCGCACAGGTGCTGGGTCTGTCGGAAGGCACCACCACGCACGCCGAGTTCCCCACGATCATTCCGGCACTGGGCACCAAGTTTGACATCGGCATGTCGGCGTTCACGATTACTCCAGAACGTGAGAAAGAAACCAACTTCGTTCAGTTCATCGAGGTTGGTTCCGCATACGCCGTATCGACAGGCAACCCGAAGAACTTCGACCCCGCTGACCCCTGTGGCGCCACCCTCGGCGTTCAGAACGGCACGTTCCAGCACGAGTACGCCAACGAGCTGTCCGCAAAGTGTGAAGCCGACGGCAAACCCGCCATTCAGGTCATGCCGATGGATCTGCAGACTGACGTCGCCACGAAGGTTGTGGGTGGACAGTACGACGCAACCCTGGCAGATTCCACAGTGATCAGTTACACGGTCAAGCTCACCCAGGGACAGCTCGAACAGGTTGGAGACGTCATCGAAGCAGCCCCACAAGGCGTTGCGGTTTCCAAGTCTGATCAGGCTCTGACAGATGCCCTTGCCAAGGCCATGCAGTACCTGATGGACAGCGGATACCTAGAGAAAATCCTCGCGCCCTACGGCGCGGACTCCTCCGCCCTCGACACGGCCACTGTCAACCCGCCGGTTGAGTGACCTGTCGGTTAACCAGAGAAAGAGTGACCAGTGCCGAAGCAAGACATTCGTGACGGCGTTGAGATTATTCACGCCAAACCCGTGCCACGTATCGGTCGGCTCGTGTCGGCTGCGATTGTCGCCGTGCTTGTCGCCATGGCGATCAACACGCTGCTGACCAACCCGAACTTCCGGTGGGACGTTGTGTGGCAATGGCTGTTCTCACGCACCATTGTCAGCGGCGTGATGTACACGATCCTCCTGACGATCGTCGCCATGATCCTCGGCACGGTCCTCGCGGTGACGATGGCAATTATGCGCCAGTCGCCCAACCCGATCCTGCGGTGGGTCGCCACGTTCTACATCTGGTTCTTCCGCGGCACACCAATCTACACGCAGCTCATCTTCTGGTCTCTGCTTCCAACCCTCTATCCTCAGCTCTCACTTGGTATTCCCTTTGGCCCCGAGTTCGTCACCTTCGACACCGCTCAGGTTTTCACGCTGCTTTGGATGGCGTTCATTGGCCTGGGACTCAACGAGGGTGCCTACCTGGCTGAAATTATCCGCGCAGGTCTGCTGTCCGTTGATAAGGGACAGGAAGAAGCAGCGACCGCGCTCGGTATGCATCGCGGTCTGATCCTGCGTCGCATTATCCTGCCGCAGGCAATGCGCGTGATTGTCCCGCCGATCGGGAATGAGACGATCTCGATGCTCAAGACCACCTCTCTGGTTGCCGCCATTCCGTTCACTCTGGAATTGACGTTCGTGGCGCGCGCCAAGGGGCAGGCGCTGTTCGTGCCGATCCCCCTGCTGATCGCGGCCGCACTGTGGTATCTGGCGATCACCTCGCTGTTGATGGTCATTCAGTACTTCATTGAGCAGCACTATGGGCGTGGCTTTACCTCTGACCGCCCGGAAGGCACGACCGGCACTTCCTCGCACAAGACGGGACGCCAGAGCGCCATCAATTCCTCTCACACCACGAAAAACGATCCATTTATCGAGGTCACACCATGAGCTCTTCACTTGCCCCGATGGTCTCCGTGCAGGCAGTTCACAAGTTCTTCGGTGATCTTCATGTATTACGCGGCATCGACCTGACGGTACGCAGCGGCGAGGTGTGCGTGATCCTGGGGCCGTCCGGTTCAGGAAAATCAACCCTCCTGCGCTGCATTAACCAGTTGGAACGTATCAGCGCAGGCAGGATTTATGTTGAAGGCGACCTGATTGGGTACCGCGAAACCACTGACTCATCTGGTCAGCCTGTTCTGCATGACCTGCCCGACAAGGTCATCGCTCAGCAACGCTCTCGCATTGGCATGGTGTTTCAGCGTTTCAACCTGTTCCCCCATATGACCGCCCTCGAAAATGTGATGGAAGCACCTGTGCACGTCAAGGGCGTCAAGGAAAAAGAGGCACAGAAAACGGCGCTGTCGCTGCTGGATCGTGTAGGTCTGGCTGACCGTGCTCAGCACTATCCTTCGCAGCTGTCCGGTGGCCAGCAGCAGCGTGTTGCCATTGCACGCGCACTTGCCATGGACCCGGAGCTGTTGTTGTTCGATGAGCCGACGTCAGCCCTCGACCCTGAGTTGGTTGACGAAGTGCTCGGCGTGATGAAAGATCTGGCCCGCTCCGGCATGACGATGGTGGCTGTCACGCACGAGGTTGGGTTTGCGCGCGAAGTGGCCGACCAGGTCGTGTTCATGGATGAGGGTGTGATTGTGGAGGCGGGGAAGCCTTCCGACGTCATCGAGCATCCCACGCGCGAACGCACCAAGGCGTTCTTCTCGAAGGTTCTCTAAGCACTCAGTTCTGATCGCACCAGTGGAATCTCGCCGTCGGGCACGGGCCATTGGTCGATCGGACGGTCGTTCCATGTGCGCGCAACCCACTGGCCGCCTTCACGATCGAGCACCGTGGTGCCGGTGTTGCGCATCGGATTGGTTACCGTCATGCGCGCATCCGCATTCGAGGCAAGCACGGGTGTGATTGTGCGCAAAATAGCGCCATGCGCGACAAGTGCGACGACTCCGTCCTTGTGCTCCTCGGCCCACTGTTCAATTTCTCCGATGACGGGACGCACCCGTGCCAGCACTTCATGCCCGTTTTGCGCACCCGGCATTCTGGCATCCAGATTGCCCTGAGCCCAGTGGACGATGGTGCGCACGTACGTCATTTCCGAGGCGCGGTCCACCGCCATTTCACCGTCGCCTGTCTCGATTTCACGGATGCCGGGTCGAATCCACACGTGTGGGTTGAAGCGGGCGATCAGCGGTGCTGCTGTTTGCCGCGTTCGGATCAAAGGTGAGACGACCACCAGGCCTGGTGCCGGTGCAATATCGTTTTCCCACCGCGCTGCCAGCGATTCGGCCTGTTTACGTCCTCGCTTGTCGAGGGGTGCGCCGGGACGGCCCGTATCCAGTGCGTGTGATCGATTGGCGGCGGTTTGTCCGTGCCGGACAAGAACAAGTTTCATTTCCTACTTCCTCAAGATGCCATTCACCGTGAGTCTGACCAGAAGAGCCGTTCCATCACATCCCGTGAACGCCGGGCCGCACGCAGCCAGTCCTCTTCCAGGGCGTGATAGCCGCCTGCCCCATATCCTAACAAGTGCGCCAGCGAAGCCAGTTTCGCACCCGAGCGCGCCAGCACGTCGATTTTGACCCCGGATGTGCGCCCGGTTGCCAGCACGTTTCCCGTACGGATGCGTCGAGCTAAACTCCACGCGCGATCCAGGTCATCAGCGTCCTCTCCGCTGATCAGGTTGCTGTGTCGTAGGACCGCCAGCGCGCGCTGCGTGGAGGTGGTGCGCAGCTCCTCACAGCTGTGAACGTGACGCATCTGCATGAGCTGCACGACCCACTCCACGTCGCTCATTCCCCCCACGCCAAGTTTGACATGCCGCGTCGGCTCAATGCCACGAGGCAGTCGCTCGCGTTCCATTCGAGCTTTCAGCAGGCGAATCTGCTGAATATCAGCGTCCGAGGGTGACTGATCGTAGCGGATCGGATCGATGGCGGCAAAGAAGTCGACCAGCAGCTCCCCGTCACCTGCTGCGGGTCTGGCTCGTAACAGTGCCTGACGTTCCCATACTGATCCCCACCGCTGGTAATACTCCTCATAGGAGCTCACCGTGCGCGAAACTGGCCCGGATTTTCCTTCCGGTCGCAGATCCATATCCACGCTCAGCCCCGATCCCTCGTGGACAGAGCTGAGCAGCTTTTTCACGCGCATGGTGATGTCAACGGCGGCACCGGCGTCCCCCTCGTGAACGGCAATAATGTCGGCGTCGGACATCAGCGAAGATTCGCGTCCGCCGTATGAACCCATCGCAACAAAAGCCAGGCGTGGCGGCTGCGCGTCTGCGTGCTCACTGCTCCACTGGCGAGTCGCGATAGTCAGTGCGCCATGAAGCGCCACATCCGAAGCGTCCGCAATGGCGGTTCGCACAGGGGCAACATGTGCCAGTGCATCTCCCAGGGCTGCGCGCGTCACTTCACGTACACGTACCGCCTGCACGCGCCACATGGCCTGTTCAGTGTCGCTGTGTCGCGAGATAAGCGCGTCCACCTCGTTGATCAGGCGCTGACGGTCGCGCGCTTTGAGCTGCTCATCACCGTCAAGCCACTGCACTGCTTCAGGCAACTCAGCAAGAGCGGAGGCAACCCAGCGTGAGGACGGCAAGAGTTCGCACAGTCGTGAGGCCGCCAGACCTGAATCGCGCAGAAGCGACAGGTACCAATGCGAATCGCCGATGCGTTCGGACAGGGTACGGAAGTTCAACAGCCCGAGGTCAGGGTCAGCTCCGTGCCCAAGCCACGTCATAAAGACAGGCAACAGGTGGCGTTGAATGGTGGCACGGCGTGACGTGCCGTGTGTCAGAGCTTTGATATGACCGAGCGCTCCGGCAGGATCCAGATACCCCAGCGCCGCCAAACGAGCCTTGGCAGCCTCCAGATCCAGCGCGGCTTCGTCGGGAGCCAGGCGGGCGGTGGCCGCGATAATCGGCCGGTAGAACATATCGTCATGCAGCTTGCGGACGCGCTCACGCACGTCGTCCACGGTGTCGATGAGGTTTTCCGCGCTCATGAGCTCCGGCCCCATCGCTCGGGCAATACGCCGCAGTTCGTGTCCTGATGAGGGGATCATGTGTGTTCTGCGCATGCGTGCCAGCTGGGCCCGGTGCTCAACAGTGCGCAGGAAGCAGTAGCAGTGCGTCAGGTCGCGTGCATCCGTTCGGGCAACATATCCTCCGTCGGACAGTGCCCGGATTGCTCCGACGGTGTCGGCAATACGGATCGATTCGTCTGTGCGCCCGTGAACAAGCTGGAGCAGCTGAATCGTAAATTCGACGTCCCGAAGTCCTCCGGCACCGAGTTTAAGTTCCCGGTCGCTGTCCGCAGCCGGGACCAGGGCTTCGGCGCGTTGCCTCAAGGTGCGGGCGTTGTCCACGAACCCTTCGCGGTCCGCGGCGGACCACACAAATGGAGTAATCGCGTCAATGAAGTCTTGTCCGACTTGACGATCACCTGCCACAGGGCGCGCTTTGAGCAGTGCCTGGAACTCCCAGGTGTGCGCCCAGGACTGGTAGTAGGCGACGTAGGATTCGACGGTTCTGACCAGTGCGCCGTCACGGCCTTCCGGCCGCAGCGTGGCGTCAACTGCCCACAGCGGTGGCTCACTGCCCGCACCAGAACACGCCTGAGCGGTCATCGCTGCCAGCCGCGTGGCAATTTCAATAACGCTGCGCTCTGACTGGCCTTCCTGCACGCCCACCACGTACATGACGTCAACGTCCGAAATATAGTTCAGTTCACGCGCCCCCGTCTTACCCATAGCGATGATCGCGAACTTGACGGTGTGATCGGGGTCGATCTGGCGCCGTGCCAACAACAGGGCACCTTCCAACGCCGCGTCAGCAGCATCAGTCAGCCGTGCAGCCACCTCAGGCAAGTGCCCAACCGGGTCGGAGTCCGTCAGGTCAGTGGCGGCAATCGAAATCAACACGTTTCTGTACGCTCGTCGCAGGTCATCTGCTGTTGCGGTGGCCGAGGCAAGAGCGTCGAGGATGACCTGGCGAGCATCACGTGCCTCGACCCACACCGCGTCAATGGCGTCAGAGTGGGCAACAATAAAATCGCCGAGGGGACGCGATGCGCCCATCACGGCGGCAAGATGGCGCACCGCACCGTGGTCGAGTACGTGACGCAGAGCATTCGGGTCAGCTTCGTGCAGTCGCACGAGCTGGAGGGCAACCAGGTCTGGATCAGCACTGGTCTGAGCTGCCCGCATCCAGATGTCGGCACTGTCAGGAAGCTGCCTGAAATAGTCCGCACTGGTGCGGGCATCGTGAAAGCCTGCACTGCGCAGGTGCGCTTCAATGCGCTCGCTGCGCATCAATTGGCCTTAATGAATTGTCTGATTTCCTGGGGCGTGATCTGGTGGCGGTACTCAGCCCATTCCTTGAACTTGTTGCGCAGCACGTAGTCGAAGACTTCTTCACCCAGGGTCTGAGCGACAAGATCTGAATTCTTCATACATTCCAGGGCGCTGTGCAAGGAGGCAGGTAGGGAATCGATGCCAAGAACCTGACGTTCGTGTTCGGACAGGTCCCACACGTTGTCCTCAGCTTCAGGCATGAGCTCCATCTTCTTGTCAATGCCATCCAAGCCTGCGGAGATGAGCACTGACAGCGCAAGGTAGGGGTTGCACGCCGGATCAAGTGCGCGGTATTCAATCCGCGCTGAGCGCCGTTTATCCGGCTTATACAGTGGTACACGAACCAGTGCCGATGAATTGTTGTGACCCCAGCACACGTAGCAGGGAGCTTCTCCCCCGCCCCACAGACGTTTGAACGAGTTGACGTGCTGATTGGTGATCGCGCTGATTTCGCGGGCATGCGCCAGCAGTCCGGCGATGAAGTGGCGTCCGGTAGCTGACAGCTGATACGTGCCGGCCGGATCGTAAAATGCGTTGTGGTCACCTTCGAACAGTGACAGGTGGGTGTGCATGCCTGAGCCGGGGTAATCGGCAAACGGCTTAGGCATAAACGTGGCGACGACGTCCTCGCTCAGTGCCACGTATTCAATGAGCGTGCGGGCGGTAATGATGTTGTCGGCTGCCCGAACCGCATCGACTGCCCGCAGGTCAACTTCGTTTTGCCCAGGGCCGCCCTCGTGGTGGGACAGTTCGACGGCGATGTCCATGCTTTCGAGCATGTGAACCAGGCGACGACGAAAATCGTGGGCAATGGATCGCGTGACATGGTCGAAATAGCCGGCACCGTCAATGGGAACGAGGTGATCGGGGGTTGCAGGCTTATGCAGCAGGTAGAACTCGATCTCGGGATGCACCATCACGGTGAATCCCATGTCGGTTGCACGCTGCACAGTACGTTCCAGCGTTCCTCGCGGATCGGATCGAGCCTGCTCACCGTCGGGGGTGAGCACATCGCACAACATGCGTGCAACTTTGTCGTCCTCACTACCCCACGGTAAAACCTGGAAGGTGCTGGGATCTGGTTTCAGGAGCATGTCCGACTCGTGGACGCGTGTCAGCCCCTCGATCGAGGAACCGTCAAAGCCGATACCTTCGCTGAGCGCATCCTCCAATTCACCTGGATCAATGGCCAGCGATTTGAGTACGCCGGCCACATCCGTGAACCACAGGCGGATAAAGCGAATTTCCTGATCGGCAACTTCACGCATCACCGAGTCGGACAACTGATCCATCTATTTCTCATTCTCCTCTGGAGGCAGCTCCACATCTTCGATCGGCTCAATCAGGTCTTTGAGCTTTTCGGAGGGGCGGGCCTGCGTTGGCTCATCGAGGACGCTCGGCCCTTTGGGACGGGTGTCTACAATCGGTGCCTGGCTTGAGTGCCTCACAGGGTTGGGCGGCATGGTCGGCTTAGCCGGCCCGGATTCTCCATCCGTTCCCCCACCTGAAAAGCCTTTCGCCACAGCGTCGAGGGCGGCTGTCAGCTCAGTTGGCACAACCCAGACCTTCGATGCTTCACCTTCAGCGATACGCGGCAGCATCTGCAGGTACTGGTAGGACAGAAGATCCGGGGTCGGCTTGCCGGCGTGAATGGCGTTGAACACGGTCTGGATGGCCTCGGATTCACCGCGAGCTTTCGTCACTGCGGCCTGTGCGGCACCTTCAGCGCGCAGAATCTGGGACTGCTTGTCACCTTCAGACTTGAGGATCTGAGACTGGCGCACACCTTCAGCAGTCAAAATGGCGGCACGCTTGTCGCGCTCAGCGCGCAGCTGCTGCTCCATCGCGTTCTGAATGGACGGCGGCGGATCGATGGCCTTGAGCTCGACTCGATTCACGCGAATACCCCAGCGGCCGGTTGCCTCGTCCAGGACGCCGCGCAGCTGAGAGTTGATCTGGTCGCGGCTGGTCAGTGTTTGCTCGAGGTCCATTGAGCCGATCACGTTACGCAGCGTCGTGACGGTGAGCTGCTCGATAGCCTGAATGTAGTTCGCGATTTCGTAGGTCGCGCTACGCGGATCGTTGACCTGGTAGTAAATGACCGAATCGATGGAGACCACAACGTTGTCAGCGGTAATGACAGGTTGGGGTGGGAACGACTGGACCTGTTCACGCAGGTCAACCTTGCTTGCGATGCGATCAAGGAAAGGTACCAGGACGTGAAGTCCGGCGTAGAGCACCGACTGGAACTTGCCGAGACGTTCCACCACCAGGGCCCGCGACTGCGGGACCACCTGGATTGACTTGGCTACGGTGACGACAACGAACAGCACGATGAGGAAGATCAGCGCCATTCCGATTGTCTGCCCGAATGAGTTAAACATTGTGACAGCCTCTCACTGCATAGGGGGTTCGTTACGTTCAATAATGGCTGTTGCCCCATCGATGCGGACAACGTGCGCGTGGACGCCGGCGGGGATTTCCCGCCCATCCGCCGAGCGCGCGCTCCACGTATCGCCGGCAACTTTGGCACGCCCGTCGATTCTGTTGACTCGAGTAAGCGTGAGGGCGTCTGTTCCAATCAGCCCTTGTGCATTGGTTCGAATATTCGGGTTCGTGCGTGTCAGATGCGCCTTAGCCCATGGACGAACGAGAAGGAGAAGAAGCAGGCTGGCGACCGCAAACACGGCCACCTGCACGCCTGTTTCCCCTCCGGCAGCGCTGGCAATTCCGCCTGCAAGTGCCGAAATAGCCAGCATGAGGAAGAAGAGGTCGAGTGACAGCATCTCGACGATGCCCAAGCCTAGTGCGATGAGAAGCCACCAATAAAAGACCACTGTTTCCTCCGTTTCAGTGTCGACGGGAACTGTCGGGCTTCCGGTCCCTGTTCATACGCGCCCACCAGCGCCCGTCACCGTGACCGACCTCCAGCGGCAGATCGAATGCCGTCGACAGGGTCTCACTGGTCAAAGTCTGTTCAATTGGCCCGCTCGCAACGAGGTGGCCCTGTGACATCACCACGCCGTGCGTGAAGCCGGGTGCAATTTCTTCAATCTGGTGGGTAACCAGCAGCAGTTGCGGTGAACGCGTATCCCCGCTCAGCTCCGTCAGCGCCTCCACCAGCAGTTCACGCGCCCCCAGATCAAGTCCGGCACTCGGTTCGTCAAGTATCAGAATTTCCGGGTCCGCCATGAGTGCGCGAGCCAGTGCGACGCGTTGGCGCTCCCCTTCTGACAGCGTTCCGAAACGGCGCTCCGCCAGGTGCGAGACGCCGAACAGGTGCAGCAGGTTATCTGCGCGCCCCTCGTCCTCAGTGTCGTACTGTTCGCCGTAGGTAATCGACCTGCCCCATGCTGCGGTCATCACCGCCATGCGCACCGGCATGGACACTGAGATTCGTGCCGTCAGTGACTGTGAAGCAAAGCCGATGCGCGCGGACAATTCCCCGGGGTCGGCTTCTTCGATCGGCGTGCCCAGAATGGTCACGGAACCGCTGGTTGCGCGCTCGCGCCCACTAATCAGTCGGATCAAGCTGGTTTTGCCTGCACCGTTCGGGCCAACAATGACCCAGTGTTCACCGCGATGCGTCGACAGCGTCAGGGAATCAACAAGGTGGGATCCGCCGCGCTCAAGCGTGACGTCGTGTAGATCAACAACGTTCTCCATGTCTTCAGTGTAGCCAGAACCTTGCCTCATCAGCCCACCAGCGCGCGATAAAGGTCGAGTGTCTGCTGGCCGATTGTGTCCCACGAAAATTCAGTGCGCGCCCGCTCCAGGCCGGCTTTGCCCATCTGACGCGCCTGCCCTGGATCAGCCAGCACGGCATTGATGCGTTCAGCCATCGCAGATTCGAACGCTTCTGGATCAATGGGGGTTCCGGTTCCGTCAGTCTTCTGCTCGATGGGAACAAGGTAGCCGGTTTCTCCCTCGACAATAACGTCGGGAATTCCGCCGGTGCGTGTGCCCACCACCGGCAACTCCATCGCCATAGCCTCCAGGTTCACGATGCCCAGCGGCTCGTACACAGACGGAGTGATGAAGACGGTCGCCACGTCCAGGATTGCACACAGATCGGCTCGCGGCAGCATCTGGGAGATGAGCACGACCCCGTCTCTGTCGGCCGCCAGTTCCTTGACCAACGTGTCGACCTCAGCGGCGATTTCCTTGGTGTCCGGCGCTCCTGCACACAGCACGATTTGAGCATCTCGTGGAAGCTGGCGAGCTGCGCGCAGGAAGTACGGCAGACCTTTCTGACGGGTGATCCGCCCGACGAAGACCACTGTGGGCCGGTCAGGATCAATACCGAATTCCTTGAGCACGCGCGTCTGGTTGGCTTTCTCATCCTCGGTGGAGGGTTTGCGCCACTCATTCAGATCGATACCGTTAAAGATGACGTGAACCCTGTCCACTTCGACACTGGGATACGAGCGCAGGATGTCATCTTTCATCCCGTTGGACACTGCAATGATCGCGTCAGCATTCTCGTAGGCGATGCGCTCAGCGAAGCTGGACAGACGGTAGCCACCGCCCAGCTGCTCGGCCTTCCACGGGCGCAACGGTTCGAGCGAGTGTGCGGAAACAACGTGAGGGACGTCGTACAGCAGCTTCGACACATATCCGGCAAAGTTGGCGTACCACGTGTGCGAATGCACCAGGTCAGTTCCGTCGGTGTGGGCCGCCATCTGCAGATCCACCCCGAGTGTGCGCAACGCTGCATTTGCGCCGTCCAGTTCGGCAAGTTCGTCGTATCCTCGCACACCGTCGAGGGCACCCTCGTCCCCCGGCTTCCTGGGACCATCGAATGCGTGAACCCGAATGTCAGGACCTAGGCTTCGCAATACGCGAGCCAGTTCAGTCACGTGAACACCCGCACCGCCGTAGACGTGCGGCGGATATTCACGTGTCAATAAATCTATACGCATGGCTGCCTCCTACTGAGAGCTTATCGAACAGCAGCGCATCTCGTGTCGTTTGCGCACATTCACGCTGATTATTGCCTACCCTTGAGACATGGCAAAAAAACATGTCCTAGCAATCGTTCTTGCGGGTGGCGAAGGCAAGCGTCTCATGCCCTTGACCATGGATCGAGCCAAGCCTGCAGTACCTTTTGGTGGAAACTACCGACTGATTGACTTCGCGCTGTCCAATATCGTCAACTCCGGCTACATGCGTGTCGTCGTGCTCACCCAATACAAGTCGCATTCGCTGGACCGACATGTTACAAAGACGTGGTATATGTCACCGTTGCTGGGTAACTTCATTGCTCCCGTACCGGCGCAGCAACGACGGGGACCGCACTGGTACCTGGGCAGTGCCGACGCGATCTACCAGTCCCTGAACGTCATTGAGGACGAGCACCCTGACTACATGGTGATCATTGGTGCCGACAACATCTACCGCATGGACTTTTCTCAGATGGTGGAGCACCACATTGAGTCCGGTCTTCCGGCAACTGTGGCAGGCATCCGCCAACCGGTTGAACTCGCTCCCGCTCTGGGCGTCATCGACGCCGAAGGTGGCGTGGTGAAGAACTTCCTCGAGAAGCCGCAAAACGCTGAGGGTCTGCCGGATGATCCGACCAAAGTGCTCGCATCTATGGGTAACTACGTGTTCGATACGGACGCCCTCGTCGCCGCACTTCGTGCAGACGCGGAAAACGAGGATTCAAATCACGACATGGGTGGCAACATCATCCCGTGGTTCGTCGAACGTCAGCAGTGCGGTGTCTACGATTTCAAGGACAACATCGTGCCCGGGTCCACAGAGAGGGACCGCGACTACTGGCGCGATGTCGGCACACTGGACGCGTACTACGACGCGAATATGGACCTGATCAGCGTCCACCCGATCTTTAACCTCTATAACCGCGACTGGCCGACGATGACCCTCATCGATGGCTCCTTGCCGCCGGCAAAGTTCGTCTACGGCGATGAGCATTCGCGTATGGGGCACGCCGTCGACTCGTTTGTCTCCCCCGGCTCGATTGTCTCGGGCGGCGAGGTTTACCATTCGATCATTTCGCCTGGCGTGTACGTGCACTCGTGGGCTCAGGTCACTGACTCGGTCGTCATGGGCAACACCCGCGTGGGTCGCCACTCCATCGTCTCCAAGACGATCCTGGATAAGGACGTCGTCGTGGAAGAAGGAGCGACGGTCGGTGTGGACCTGGAACATGATCGCGCTCGCGGTTTCACCGTCACCGAGTCCGGCATCACCGTCGTCCCCAAGGGTATGGTGGTGACTAAGTGAGCCAACGGGCTGGCGCAGCACTTTGCGTCATTGCCCCGCATGACGTCGCAAGTTTTCCGTACGAGGCTCCGGCAGTTCGCGCACTGGCAGATTTTGCCGGTGTGCGCCGTTCAAAAATACATGTGCGAGCATTGCCGTTCGTGGCGAACCCGATTGGCGGGGACGTCCCTGCGTGCGTGGTGGCCTGCGTGCGCGAGGGTGATGACGGTGTGGGCATGCTGGATCTTGACGGTGCGCACGCCGCGTTGTCACGGTGGGGAGATGTTCTGGTTGTCCCTGTTTCTGTTCGTGAAGAAGGCGGGCCAGCGCTGATCGTCACCGACGTGGATTCAACGCTGATCGCTCAGGAAGTGATCGAAGAACTTGCCGAGTGGGCCGGTACGCGTCAGGAAGTGGCGGCAGTGACCGCGCGGGCAATGAACGGTGAGATCGATTTTGCGCAGTCCTTGCGGGAGCGGGTCGCCACACTTGCCGGCGTCCCTGAGACCGTGTTCCGCCACGTTACCCGCTCCCTCACCGTCACTCCCGGCGCCAAGCAACTCATCAAAAGTGTCCACTCCGTTTCCGGCGGTGCCTTTGGTGTGGTCTCCGGCGGGTTCGAGGAAGTCGTGGGCCCATTGGCAACGCGACTGAGCATCGATTTTTACTGTGCGAACCGACTGGAAGTGCGTGACGGGCACCTGACCGGCCAGGTCCTCGGAGAGATCGTGACATCGCACGTGAAGGTCCGTAAGCTCACTGAATGGGCAGCTCAGCTGGGAGTATCCCCCTCACGGTGCGTTGCCATTGGTGATGGCGCGAACGACATCCCCATGATGCAGGCCGCAGGATGGGGCGTCGCTTTTTGCGCCAAGTCCGCTGTCCGCGACGCGATTCCCAATTCTCTGGCCGTGCGTCGCCTCGACGCGCTCGTCGCTGCCCTGTTCTAGGTTCGGCTACTTCCAGTCGACGCCTTCTGAACGGTGCCAGGTGAGCCGCTTGGCATCCCACAGTTCCGTGAGTGAGGTGACGCGCCGGGAGAATTCCTCCCACTTGTCGTCACCACTGCCGGTCCATGCGACCTCAGCAATGGCAGTCAGACGCGGCAGGAGCTTCTCAAAGAGCTGTTCACGCGTGCGGATGTACTCTGCCCACACACATGCTTCAACACCGATCACCGCCCGAGGATCCAGCCCTTCGAGCGCGGTGCGCGGATTCCACTCCAGCGCTGTCCGGAACGGTAGAGGCCCGGCCCAGTCCTGGCCCCACGGCTCATCGGCATTCTCTTTCATATCCAGATATGATTTCTGTCCAGGCGACACGATGACGCGTGCACCGCGCTCAATGCCCGCCAGCACGCCCTCAGTATGATTGTTGGTGGTATCCCACAGCTGCACGATGTCGCCCTCGTGTGCCATTGCGCCCGCTTCCTGCCACATGATCGCCCGCCTGCCGCATGCGTGGACGCGTTCCACCGCCATTGTGACCAGGGCGCGGAACTCGTCGTGAGGTGTGGAATGGCTTTCGTCGCCGCCGATATGCATACCGAGCGGCGAGTCAGCTGCCAGCTGTCCGATCACTTCGTCCATGAAGCGTTCGGTGTCGGCTGCCTGCGTGCTCAGCGTCGACATTCCCACGTCGATACCTTCGTAGACATCCCGCGCCTGACCGTCGGGATTCAGACCCGGCATCGCGTGCAGTGCGGCGTTGGTGTGTCCCGGCATATCAACCTCAGGCACCACGTCAACTCCGCGGGCACTCGCGTAGCGTCGCAGATCGTTGTACTGCTCGACAGTCAGGTATCCGCCACCTTCGCCATTCACGGCACTCTGTGATGATTTTTCCGTCAGTTCGGGAAGAGCGGGAATTTCGACTCGCCACCCCTGGTCGTCACTCACGTGCAGGTGAAGGACGTTCAGTGACAGGCTTGCCATCAAATCGACGATCTCCTTGAGGACATCGAGGGAAAAGAAGTGGCGCACAGTGTCGATCATGAGGCCGCGCCATTCGAATTCGGGCCAGTCCACAATCGTTCCGCTCAGCGCGACTCCGCCTCTCTTGAGCTGATTCAGTGTGCGGCTGGCGCGCACCACACCAACCTCGGTGATGGCCCGAATATGAGTGCCGTCCTCACCGATCGTCAGGGCGTACGCCTCCTTTTCCTGGAAAGGCTCCAGTGCCGTGTCAATACCCAGTTGCGTCGCGTCCTGAACCAGTTTCGTCGTGACAGGTGAGAACCGTCCTGCACCCTCGGACATATCGGCATGTCGGACAGTGGGAATTACGGGCACATACATGACATTCTCCTCAGTGGCTGATGTGGTGGCTACTTTACCCGACGGATGACTCGTCAAGCTCGATCATGGTCCCATCCCACCCGTCTTTCCATTGACGAGCCATCGCGACCAGGTCACGTGGATAGACTTCCGCTCTTCGGGCTTCGATCTCAAGATCGTCCAAGTCCCACCACGTCATCGCATCGAGCACGCTGCGCTCCAGTTCAGTCCAGCCGTCCCAGTTCAACTCTGTGCGGTGCACGTGCGCAACGAAGAACCATTCCTCCTGGCGCGCTGTCACGTTGAGAAAATCGAACAGCGCGCGCCGATGCAGGACAGGGCCAACAAGACGAGTCGGATCCAGGGCGATCCCCGTCTCTTCACGAATTTCGCGCACCGCCGTCTGCTGCAGTGTTTCGCCTTCTTCCTGCCCGCCTCCTGTGGTGAACCACCAGGAGCGTGTGACATTTTCTGAATCGTGTCCGCGCACGAGGAGCAGCTTGCCGTCCTCGTCGAATACGGCTACGCGGGCAGCGCGTCGGAACGGTATGCCGTCTTGGTCTGGAATCCATTCCGGTCCAAGGTCACTCACTCGTTATCGTCCAATCTGCCTGTTGGCGTGAGCACTGCGCGTGCGCGTCAGGAACACGTCTCGGGACGCGATCAACTGCTGCAGCATGTCCTGATCCTGTGCCACGCGATCTGCGTGCCTGCCTGCCTTACGGTGGATCATTTCATCCATTCCCAATGCGGCAGCCAGTCGCTGGAAATTCTTCATGGCGCGTTTGGCAGCGCGACCGCCCTGAGCTGCCCACCTAACGGCTGAACGGCGGGCACCGCGGTTGACCACCATTGTCACTTCGCCCGGCAGGATCCATCCGGTACGCACATAGGGCTCCAACCCGTTGGCAATGGTGCGCGCCTGCCGCGCGGACATGACCAGCAGCGCGACGATCCACGCGATGAAGATCGGGACCTCGACGAAGAGGTAAAACACGAACCAGCGTTCCATCGACGTGCTGGCCAGGTAGTTCCACGATCCGTGGATGAGGACCGCGACGATCCACCCCAGCGGCAAGGTCCAGACCCATGCGAGACCCGACTTGTGGCGCACCACGCCCCACGCTGCCGCCAGCCCGATGAACGAGGTGGCCATCGGATGCAGGAACGGGCTCATGATGCCGCGCATGAACCACGTGATCATCAGTTGGCCCTCTTCTGAGCTGCGCAGGAAGTACTGGATGTTCTCGATAAACGCGAAACCTGCGCCTGCCATTCCGGCGTAGACGATACCGTCAATCAGCGAGTTGATGCGGTAACGTCGCCAGGCCAGAACAAACACCACGCCCGCGCCCTTGAGGGTCTCTTCCACGATGGGTGCCACGATCGAGGCCGTAGCTACCATCGTCAGGCCTGAGTGCCCGGTGATCAACTGGATGTTCGTCTGCAGCGCAGTGTTGATCACCATCGCCACCACTGCTGCAGCTCCCGCTCCCCACACGAAGGTCACGAGCATCGCGACCCACGGTTCGGGTTCCCAGCGATCAATAAAACGCAGCACTGCGATGATGAATCCCAAGGGAATCAATGCCAGCACTCCGGTCAGAACTGTTGACGGTAAACCACCGGTGCGCACGTATCCGAACAGCGCAAAACCCAGTGCCGCCACGCCAACAATGGTGAAAATGATTTCAAACCACGCAATCGAGCGCTTGCGCGTGGGCGGAGACCACACGGGAGCGACTTCCTGCGGACTGGGCACACCCGTTGCCGGCGCGCCTGCCGGGGCGTCAGCCCACTGATTCCCGCCGACGCGACCAATCCTGGCAAGGCGGTAGTCCTCGCCGGGACCTCCCCACTTCACACGTTGCTCGCTCACGGGTCTCACCGCCTTTAGTTACTGCGCGTCGTCGAAGTCGATGCTCGATGGCACTCGTGCATGGCCGTACAGGTGAGCGATGCGCACCAACGGATGAGCACGCAGTCGCCTAATTTGTGTCACGTCTAGATTATGCACTGAACGAGCCACATGCACGCGGTAGTGCGACGCGTCGAGAGCGCTGATCAGGTGTGCAGCATCGGCATCGTCACGCGCCTCGTCGCGCAGCTGGGGTGTCATGCACGCACGAATCTGTCGCGACAGGGCCGACTCGGCATTCAGACGTCTTGCAGCCATCTGCGCATCGCCGTCAGACAGTCCGTCAATGTCACGCTTGCGGTCGAAATCGTCATCCACCAGTGGGGTTCCGCTCAACGCCAGGCAGCGCGCGGCAGCATCGTCCAAGTCGGCGCTTCCCTGTCCTGCCAGTCCGCTGGCCGCCAGCAGCCCTGCATCGACGGCTCGTCTGATCAAATGCGTGTCGAGGGCGACGCGTGACATCGTCACGCGCCAATGCAACCTGTCCAGGCGCCCAGCCAACATGACGCACTGCCAGATCAATACCGCCACAACCACGATGACACCGGCCAGGAGGATCCACTGCCACAGGCTCATTGGTCAACCTCCCGCAGCCGTCCGCCACGCATGAGCGACAAGGCGTTCTGCCTGCCAGGATCTTCACGCGCCCCGGCCACAACGGTCTGGTACACAGCCATAATGCGATCAGTGACGGTCGACCAGTCATAGGCGGCTGATGCGGCCTGCCCTCGTACGGCAAGTTCGTCCAAAGCGTCCGCGTCGCTCAAGGCATTGACGAGGGCGTCCGCCAGTGCAGTCGAATCGCCGCTGTGGAACAACATTCCGGCGTCACCATTGTTGAGAACGGCTCGGAAGGCTTCGATATCGGATGCGACGACGGCACACCCTGCAGCCATCGCTTCGACCAGCACAATGCCGAAGGATTCTCCCCCTGTTTGCGGCGCAACATAGATTGTCGCGCCAGCCAGCAGTGATTCTTTTTCCTCGTCCGTAATTTCGCCCAGGAACTCCACTGAGTCTCCCAGGCCTTCCAGATCGGTTCGTATCTGGCCGGCATCGCCGCGTCCTGCGATCATAAAGCGCGCCCCGGGGACGTGTTCAAGCACTGTGCGGATCGCACCGGCAAATATGCCCAGTCCTTTCCGCGGCTCATCGAGGCGTCCCAAGAAGACGACCACCGGCCTGTGCTGGGTGGCTTCCCACTGTGGCAGCGGCTGAGCGCGACGGAAGTTCTCCGTCTCAACGCCGTTGGGGATAATCACAGCGTCACCACCATGGTGTTCGATCAGGGTGCGGCGCGCTTCAGCCGACACTGCGATGCGCGCACTCAGGCGCTCCATGAGGGGGCGGATCATGCCCGCGGTGATTTCCCTGGCGTAGGAGCGCTCCATTGCTGAATGGAATGTTCCCACCATGGGCACATCCGCATTGATCAAGGCCAGGAAGGACACAGATGGCACCCCTGGTTCATGGATATGGACGACATCGAAGTCGCCCTCGTCGAGCCATTTCCTGGTGCGTACGGCTGAACGTGGAGTAAATGAGAGGCGTGCGACGGACCCGTTGAAGGGGATCGGAATGGTCTCACCCGCGCCGACGGCCCAGCTCGGTAAGTCTGTGTCGTGTTTGGCCGGAGTCAGAACGGAGACGGTGTGGCCTCGGCGGATAAGCTCTTCAGCAAGGTCACGCACGTGGAACTGGACGCCTCCAGGCACGTCCCATGCGTAGGGGTTGACGATTCCGATTTTCACTGTGAGTCCTCGACGCGTCGGCGGGCCCTGGCCAGGCGTTCTGGATCGAGGTCGTCGACAAATAGCGGTTGCATCATGTGCCAGTGTGCCAGATGTTCACGAATCATAGGGACAAGCGCGTCGACCCACGCCTGGGTGTGTGTTTCCACACTGGTACGCGATTGGGTAGCGCCGGGATTGTCGATCACGTCGGAAATATCGATGCGAATGTGGCTACCTGTGGTGTGATAGATCATCGCGGCTGCCAGTGGGCGGTCCAGGCGCTGTGCCAAAGCTGCGGGGCCTGCTGCGACAAGTGCGCGGCGGCCTCCAAAATCAACGTCAACGCCTCTGCCTGAAATATCGCGGTCTGCCAGCAGCGGTACCAGAAGGTTGGCGCGTCCCTTCGCCTGGGCAGCGAGCTGGTGAAAGACGGATTCCTTCTTCCCCACCCCGATAATTTCCATACCGAGGTCTTCGCGCAGGTCGACAAACGCCTGGAACAATTCCGGTGGGTCGAGCTTTTCAGCCACGGTCAACACGGGAAGGCCGTTGCGGCACATCCATGCGCCGGCCAGGTCCCAGTTTCCGGCATGTGCGAGGGCGAGCACAACGGGGCCGTCAGCAGCCAGTTCGCGCAGCATGTCCATCCGCGGCACGTCCACCATGTCATCCAAGTTTCCGTCAATGAGGTGTGTGAGCGCGAATTGTTCGGCGTAGGTCTGCGCGCTCAGTCGCACGGCCTGGCGCACGTGGCTCGAAGGGAGCGAATGCCCGGCGACTCGCTCGTGGTTGAAGCGCAGCCGCGCCGTCACGTCTAGCGGGAGTGCGGCGACGATGTCACCTGCCATTCGTGCCGCACCGAACAGAAGTGAGCGTGGCAGGCGCGGAGCGAGGCGAAATGCTGACAGCTGCCAGGCGTTACTCACCCGCGTCGCCTGCCTCGATCTGCTTTTTCGTGTACAGCACGCGCTGCGTCACCGTGATAAGCGAGGCGAATGCCACCCATATCAGTCCGATCGGGTAGAACCACGACCACAGGTTCCAATCGGTCAGGGCTGCGCACACCAACGCGATGATGAGTCGGTCAGTGCGTTCAGCTATACCGACCGACGCGGTAATCCCCATAATTTCAGCCTTGGCACGGGCATAGGGGACGGCTGCCACGCCCACCATCGCGACCGTTCCGGCGATGATCGCGGTCGTGCGTTCAGGTGAAGGCTCCAGGTGGAATACGGCATTGACCAGCAGCGCACCGAACACTGCCCCGTCACCGAGGCGGTCCATCGTCGAATCCAGGAACGCGCCAAACCGTGAGGTCTGTCCGCTGTAGCGTGCAAGCACTCCATCAACGGAATCACAAAACAGGATCACGCCGAGTATGACGCCAGCCTGCCAGACGTAGCCGCGTGCCAGCACCGCACAGGAAATCATGACGACCAGTGTCGTCGATGTTGCTGTCACCATATTCGGTGTGACGTGAAGGCGATGCAGAAGTTTGGCGAAAGGTGTGAAGATCGTCGTCGCCACCGACCTGCCATGATTACCGAGCATCTACTTGTCATCTCCCTGAGGCCACGCCTTGGCCAGACGCTGCCGCACATCACCGAGCAGTTCGGGGAGTGCACGTGAGCGGGCCACGATCGGCAGAAAGTTTGAGTCTCCTCCCCATCGGGGCACCACGTGCTGATGCAGGTGCGCGGCGATTCCGGCTCCGGCAACCTGTCCCTGGTTCATGCCCAGGTTGAAGCCCTGCGCACCCGCCGTCTCACGTTCCACACGCATGGCCGTGGCGGTCAGCTCGCCCAGCTCGATGCGTTCCTCGTCCGTCAAATCCGTGTAGTCGGCAACGTGGCGGTACGGGCACACGAGCATGTGGCCGGAGTTGTAAGGGAACAGATTCATCAATACGAAGCAGGTGCGTCCGCGGTGAACGATCAGTGCCTCTTCATCTGTCTTGTCCGGCGCCGCGCAGAAGGGGCATTCTCCTGCTGACGAGTCCGCAGGCTTGTGATCTCCCTGGATGTAGACCCAGCGGTGGGGCGTCCACAGCCGGTCAAAGCCATCCAATTCACCGGCAAAATCGCCTGAGTCTTCCGCCTGCGGGTCACCCGGATGAGGCTGACCGTTCCTCATGTCGCTGCTCCCCTTCCCTACGCTTTGTCCTCGTTGTTGTGAGTCTCAATGTGGTGCACGATGCGTTCAACGGCTTCATCAACCGGAATGCCGTTATCCTGGCTTCCGTCACGGTAGCGGAACGAGACAGCGCCTGCTTCTTCGTCCTCACCGCCCGCGATCAGCACGAACGGCACTTTTTCCTTCGAGGCGTTGCGAATCTTCTTGCCGAAACGATCATCGGAATGGTCGACCTCAACACGCACGTGGCGCGCGCGCAGTTTCGCAGCCACCTGGTCGACGTACTCATCGAATGCGTCTGCTACGGGAACGAGTTTGACCTGCACAGGTGCCAGCCATGCCGGGAATGCGCCGGCGTAGTGCTCAGTCAGCACGCCGATAAAGCGCTCAACGGATCCGAGCTTGGCGCAGTGAATCATCACCGGACGCTGGTGCGTACCATCGGGCGCAGTGTATTCCAGGCCGAAGCGTTCAGGCTGATTGAAGTCGTACTGGACGGTGGACATCTGCCATGTGCGGCCGATCGCATCCTTGACCTGAACGGAAACCTTCGGACCGTAGAACGCGGCACCGCCTGGATCTGGCACCAGGTCCAGCCCTGTTGACGCGCATGCTTCCTCCAGGATCCGAGTTGCCGCATCCCAGTCCTCATCCGAGCCGATGAACTTGTCTTTCTTCGACTCGTCATCACTGCGGGTGGACAGTTCCAGATAGAAGTCCGTCAACCCGAATTCGCGCAGAATCGACAAGAAGAAGTTCAGCAGCATCGTGATTTCGTCGCGCGCCTGTTCAGGTGTGCAGTACGTGTGCGAATCATCCTGCGTAAATCCGCGCATACGTGTCAGGCCGTGCACCACTCCGGACTTTTCGTAGCGGTAGTCGTGTCCCATTTCGAAAAATCGCAGAGGCAGTTCACGGTAGGAACGCCCTCGTGAACGGAAAATCAGGTTGTGCATCGGGCAGTTCATGGCCTTGAGGTAGTACTCCTGGCCTTCACGCGTCACGTGCCCGTCTTCTGCGCGTTCTTCATCGACCATCATCGGCGGAAACATCGTGTCCGCGTAGTACGGGAGGTGACCCGAGGTGTGGAATACGCCTGACTTGGTGATCTCAGGCGTATGAACGAAGTCAAAGCCTGCTTCCAGGTGGCGCTGCGTGACGTACTCTTCGATCACGTGACGCAAAATACCGCCTTTGGGGTGGAACAGAACCAGGCCGGGGCCAACTTCCTCGGGGAATGAGAACAGGTCAAGTTCCTGTCCCAGTCGCCGGTGGTCGCGGCGCTGTGCTTCCTTGATTCGTTCCTGGTAGGCGACGAGGTCGTCCTTGCTGGCCCACGCGGTGCCGTAAATGCGTTGCAGGTGATCATTGTTCTGATCACCTTTCCAGTACGCTGCCGACGACTTCGTCAATGCGAAGCCATTGCCGATCAGTTTGGTGGACGGCAGGTGCGGGCCGCGGCACAGATCTTTCCATGCGACGCTGCCGTCGCGCCGCACATTGTCGTAGATTGTCAGTTCGCCGTGGCCGACCTCAACGGACGCGCCTTCTGCGCCTGATCCCTTCGTAGTGACCAATTCGAGCTTGTAAGGTTGGTCAGCCAGTTCGGCGCGCGCCTCGTCTTCGGTGACGACGCGGCGGCGGAACGTTTGGCCTTCCTTAATGATCCGCTTCATGCGTTTTTCGAGGTCGCGAAGCATTTCTGGGGTCACTGCATCGATGTTGCCGAAGTCGTAGTAGAAGCCGTCCGTGATGAACGGGCCAATTCCCAGGTTGACGTCCGGAAATACATCCTGCACTGCCTGGGCCAGCACGTGCGTGGTGGAGTGGCGCAGAATCTGCAGACCTTCCTGAGAATCCAGCGTAATAGCGCTGACTTCAGCGCCATTGGGAATTTCAGCGGTCAGATCGGTCGGTGCGCCGTTGACGTTCATGGCGATTACCCGCCGGTTGGAGGAGTACCACGTGGCTCCTGTTGTTCCTTCGTCAATCTGTTCAATGTTGCCGTCAATGGTCGCGGTCAGTTCTGACACGATGATGCTCCTTCTCTGGCACGCTGTACGGGTGCGTGCCGATCAATGTCCCAAGCCATCGTAGCGCGTGCGCGGCGAACCAGATTCTCCACTGCATGTTTCGTGGCCAACGCAGCTTTCAGGGCGCTGACTGCTCCGGGGATCACCGGCACGTCCCACGCGCCGTCCACGTCAGTAAATGACTGGCACCAGCGACGCTTATAGCGGCCCACCGAATACAGCTCCGGCACACGTGGCGAATACACGCCCATCAGGTCAAGCCCCTTGACGCCTTCCTTCGCCAGCCGAACAGCCACGTCAAAATCCAATGCGTCAGGCCCCAGCACGGTGCGCGCCTGATCTGTCGATGCGCCGTAGTAGGCAACAGCTTGCTTATCGTGCACCAACACCAGATCCCAGCACACCAGTGTGTCATCGGGCAGACGCACGCCGAACAGTCGGGAAGATTCGGGCATGGAGTCCAGCATCGACCAGTAGACCTGCGGCGGATGTGGATGGAACCCATCCCTGCGCGCTGTTTCCTTCATCACCTCGTAGTACTCACGGAATGCTGCGCGCGTCAGGCCTGTTTCTTCAACGACTCGCGCGCCTCCCTCGGCCATCTTCTTCTTGGCTCTGCGTACTGCACGGCGTCCGTCTTTCGTCATGGTCGCGAGAATCGAATCCTCAGTGCCGCCGCTGATGTCAATGATTGCGGTGCGGTCATATGTGATGAACTGGAGTGACTCATGCAGGTCCGGCGCCTGGAAGAAGGCGTGCATGCGGATAAAGGCGATGCTTCTGTCGCGGTTCCTGACCATGCGTACCAGGTCGGCCCGCAAGGCAGCTTCACTATCGGGTGACTGTTCTTTCAGCCAGACTGGTCCGTGTTTGGCCCACAAGTACTTCACTCCGCGTAGCGAATACTCGTACAGTGCGATGATCGCCTGGTCTTTATCGTCTTTTTCCCATGCAAAACGGCCCCATAGTCGCCGTCCCTGCGTCTGTTCGAATGCCTCCCACGGCGCTGCCTGTTCGATCGGCAGCGGTATCACGCCAGCGGCGGCGATCCTCATCTGATCTGCGGTCAGTTCACGCAGCTCGGTTGCCATGATGGCTCCTCCTTAGAATGAGCGGTCTGTGGCCTCAGGGTAAAAACGTCGGAACTTGCGGATATGGTTGAGCGTCTGGAGAGCGACGATCGCCGATCGTACCAGTGACGTTTCAGCGGTGTAGACCAGCGGATTCTTGCGCTTGCCGCTGCGCTGCAACGCGTGGACGCGTTGGCGCAGTTCTTCATCGCGCACGTAGTGGCGCAGCAGTGCATCGGGAACTAGGGAGTAGAGAATTTTGTTGTGCACTTCCTGCGGCTTGACGTGCTCATGGTCAATCAGGTCGCGCACCATGATGGACATGGGGTTCACGCCCGCAGCGCTCATGTACCAACTGTTGCGTCCGATGCGCGGATTGACTTCAAAGAACACGGCTCGGCCGTCACGCGGATCCACTTTGACGTCGAAGTTGGCAAATCCGCGATATCCGGTGTCGGTCAGAAAAGCACGGGCACTGTCCCACAGATCGTCGAATGGCTCGGTGATCATCGCAACAGGGTTGCCGATCATGGTGGGCGCATGGTCCTCGAGCAGCACGCGTGCCGACCCGATCATTGTCACGTCGCCGTGAGAGTCGACGTACGCGGTGATGGAACGCATCTGCGTGTTGTCTCCGGGGATGAGTTCCTGCACAAGGAACGTATCGTCGAATCCTGCCTTACGCAGCGTCGCCCACAGCTCGTCCAGTTCGGCTGCGGTCTCGATGAAATAGATCTTCCGTTTACCTGGGAAGTCGACCTGGTCGTAGGCGTCCCCTCGCGCCGCTTTGGCAACGACGGGGAAGTCGAACGGTAACGAGGGTGTCTCACCACTCCCCACGTTCACGCTGACGGTGCGAGGTGTGTCAATGCCAAGTTCGGTGCAGATCTGTGCGAACTGAGCTTTATCTGTGACGCGTTCGGTGACCTCAACGGGTGGGAAAGGCAGTGAGTATCCTGCTTTTTCAAGTTCGCTGTGATAGCGCCCGACGAATACCGAGTGTCGGTCGTCGTTCGCCATGAGTACGAGTTTCCTGCCGGGATTCGCAGCTGCCAGCCCGCGGAGGACTGCAAGTGTCTGCCGGTCATCCGCATGTGGCGGAAGTGTTTCCACGTCAAAAAAGACGGAGCGTGTAATCGCATCTGTTGGGGATGCCGCCAGGCAGATGCAGCGGCACCCGTAGGCTTCGTGGAATGAACGCCCGATGGCGTACACGCCGATGTCACCGCCGACAATGACGGGAAGAAGGTCTGTAGTCATCCTTCTACTGTAGCGGCTGGCGATCCGTCCACTCGGTCAGTTCGACGCGAGGCCCGGTGAAGAACGGAGTGTCTTCGCGCACGAATAGTCGAGCTTCCGCGTCGCGCTGGCGACGCAGCACACCCATGACGCGGTCGAGGCTGTCGGATTCGAGGGCGACCGTCCACTCGTAGTCCCCCAGCGCGAATGCGGCCAGCGTGGAAACCTGCACGTCCAGGTAGTCGACGCCGTTCATGCCGTGCTCTTTCAAGATGGCAGCGCGGCGAGCTTTCGGCAGGTAGTACCAGTCCCAGCTGCGCACAAAGGGGTAGACGGCGCAGTATCCGCGCGGCGCTGCACCGTTGAAGCAGGCGGGCAGGTGACGGGTGTTGAATTCGGCAGCCTTGTGTGCCGCCATTGCTGACCACACGGGTTCGAGAGCTGCGCCCAAGTCAGACGCAACGATCGCATGGTAGCCGGCCTGCAGTTTGTCGGCGCTGTCAGACAGTGCCCACATCATCAGGTCAGCGTCAGCGCGGTATCCGCCCACGTCATACCACCCTCGAATTTCCACGCCGGTGTCCCGCACGGCTCGTTCCATTGCCGCCGCCAAGTCGTGTGCGCTGTCGGCCGGCAACGGCACCACGGTGCGGAAGACGCACTGCAGCGAGTAATTGTCGCGCGCGTTGACTTCTTCGGGGTCAATGTCGGTCCGGTCGCGAGGGTCGTGAACCGGTGCCGGATGGTGACCATGTGGCATTTCACTCATGGGTTTCTCCTTGGTTGGGGTGATTAAAACAGGTTGGACGCATCTGGTAGGACTCACGCGGCAGGCAGCATTCCTGCGAGCATGTCACGGGCCACCTGATGTCAATCGCGTCGCCCGCTGCCCCGCTTCCGATCCGTTCGCAGACCACGTCAGCGAGCGAGGACACGAACGCTGGATCGGTGCCTGGAGTGGCGGCGCGCCGATAGTCCATTCCCAGATTGTCTGCAGTCGCCTTGGCTTCAGTGTCGAGGTCGTAGACCACTTCCATGTGGTCGGAAATAAAGCCAATCGGCGCGACGACCACGGCGCGCGTGCCGCCATCATGCAGGAATTCAAGATGGTCATTGATATCCGGTTCGAGCCACCGCGACTGTGGCGGACCCGATCGGGAACAGTACGCCAAATCGAATGGCACCTCTCGCCCCAGTTCGTCACTAACGCGTCTACAGATTTCCTCGCCCAGCTGGTGGTGCTGGCCGACATACGTGGGCAGGTGGTGGTCACCGGAGTTAGCCTCCATCGACACGGGGATGGAGTGCGTGACGAGGACAAGGTGCGGGTCGTCCAGCTCACGCATTGCGCGTGTGATGGAACGGACGTGGGCGCTGAGAATTCCCTGCGTCGTGTAATAGGGACGCACTTTCGTCAAAACCAGCTCACTGGCTTTGTCGCCCAGCTCGTCGAGCGCCGCAGCCAGATCTTCGCGGTACTGGCGACACCCGGAATAAGAAGCGAACGCTGAGGTGAAGACACATAGGACAGTGCGGTGTCCCAGGTCGATCAGGCTCGTCAGTGTTTCCGTGAAGTAGGGGTGCCAGTTGCGGTTTCCGACAACGACTGGGCATTTGACTCCTCGCTGCTCGAGTTCGCCAGCGAGGGCGCGCGAAAATTCGTCGTTGCATTCATTGATCGGGCTCTTCCCCCCAAACAGGCTGTAATGGCCGCCGACCTGGATGAGACGCTCGTCAGGGATCCCTTTGCCGCGCGTGGCGTTGCGCAAAAACGGCAAAATGTCGTCGGGTTGCCTGGGTCCTCCGTAGCTGCAGAGCATGATCGCATCCACGCTGGTTGTTTCGGCCTTCACGTTGAGCAATTTAAACAGAAAAGTGTGCTCTTCGCTTGGATTAGTCCTGCGGATGTTTTATGACTGAGCGTCGCTTCGAGCGGGCAGCGCCCTGCCTCGTTCGTCCATACCGAGGCGAGCGTAGGCCGTGGGAACTGTCACGAGCATCCACACTGCGCAGCAGGCAGCTGCCACTGCGGTCGCCCACGCGCTCATCGTTGCTCCCCATGCGGCCACCAGCACGGAAATCACGAATGGACCCACCGTCGGGCCCACCTGCGAGATGGCCTGCCAGATTCCCAGGAATCGGGAGCGGTTGATGTCCGGAGACAGATCGACTCCCATCGTCATAACGGTTCCTGCGCTGAATCCGTTGCCGAACCCCACGACACATGCACTGACCATGAAGCTCACGACTCCCCCGCTCAGGGCCAATCCCACGAACCCTGCCGCCATGATCAACAGGCACGGCAGAACGGATGCTCGTCTGCCGAAACGGTCCATGATCGCGCCTGAGAAGTAGAAGACGGCGACATCCAGTCCCGCTGAAATCGCGAAGGTCGCTGATATGAGTTCCTCTGTGATTCCGAGGCTCGTGCCCACCAGAGGCACCACAATGATCTGGTTGGTGCGCACCAGCGACAGCAGAACTGTCCCCACCGACAGCAGCATGGTCGACACGACGTCCACGTGGGTACGAGGGCGACGCTGCAAAGACGCCGGCGGCGTTTCACTGGACGATCGTTGGGACGCCGGCGGTTTGACATCCAGAATTTCGGGCGTAGGCGCGGTGAACAACAGGATCAGACTCAGGGCAAGCACGGTGGCTGCGATGAAGAACCAGAATGTGCCGGGAATACCTCCCAGCACAATGGCCAGCGACGCCAGCGCAGGACCGATCAACCGGCCGAGCCTGGACATTCCTCCGAGCATCGACATTGATCGTGCTCGCCATGTCATAGGCACGGATTCTGCCACATAGGACTGCCGCGCCAATTGCCACATGTCTCCGGCGATCGAAATGGCGACCATCGCGATAACGAATGCAACAACTGCACGGTTAATGCCGGGAAACCGTAGACATACCAGGGCGCATGTTCCGGCCAGCACAGCGATCAGCCCGCCGATGACGAATGATGAGCGGTCGCCGATGCGGTCGACCATCCGGCCGATCGGTACAGATGCGATGACACCGGCAACGCCCATGATTCCCACCATCGCCGATGCCCATGACTCGCTCATCTGCATGGACAGCCCGGCCAATACCACCACTGAATTGAGCGCACCGATACCGGTGGACCATGTCAGTGACGGGACGTAGACCGGGAGAGCCAGCAGGACAATTGGCGATGATGACCGTCGCATGAAGGTCTAGCGTAGTGCCATCACATCAAGCGCTGTACCGACAAACATACGTACGCCACGCACCATAGCGTCTTCGTTTGGTGAGAACGTTACGGTATGCCCAGCAGTCGGCGAATCAACAAGGATACGAATGAATGAAGCCTGGCCCCCATTGGACTGCACCCGATCCATCATGAACGAATAGTCTTCCGATCCAGGTGAAATCAGTCGGTTGGGCGAAGCAGGGCGCACCTCAACTTGTTCGGCTACCCGATCGATGCGCTCCATCAGCTCTGGAGAGGACTCGAGTGAAATTGCTTCTCCTGTTTTCGTGATCTCGCATTCGACTCCATGCATGTGCCCGGCATCTTCAAGAATCCGTCGGGCATATTCCTCCATATACGCATTGATCTGAGTGTTGGCGCCGCGAATTTCCACCAGCATAGTGGCATTGTTGGCAATGATGTTACGGCCCGATCCAGCGTGGACAACACCCACGTTCACGCGCGTTTCTCCCTGTGAATTTCGCGGAAGCGCATACAGGTTGAGGATCGCTGTAGCAACAGCAGGCATCACGTTCCTGCCTTTTTCCGGAGCTCCTGCAGCGTGAGACGCCAAACCGGTGTAAGTCACGTCCAGTTTCGTTGTGGCCAGTGATCCGCCTGCGCCCGCGTATATATCAAACTCGTTGCATTGGTTCGATGCTGTCACATGAGAACCGAGCATGACAGTTACATCATCAAGGTGTCCGTGCGCGACGATGGATTTTGCTCCACGCACGCCTTCTTCAGCTGGCTGAAAGACTAACTTGAGGGTACCTGACCATTGATCGCGCATTTCCATCATCAGCTGCGCAACTCCCAGGCCGATGCTCGTGTGGCAATCGTGTCCGCATGCGTGCATCGTGTTGGCATGCACGGATTGAAAGCCTTCCCTGTTCGGGAAATGCTCTGGATCCGTCGTTTCTGCCAGCGGAAGCGCATCGATGTCAAAGCGCATTCCCACAACCGGGCCGTCACCGTTCTCAAGGATGCCGACGGCTCCGGTAAAACCGCCTTTCATGGCTTCAAGAAGTTCCTCCGGTGCACCTTCCTGCAGCGCTCTCTGGTAAGCCGATTCGAGTTCCTCTGCGGGAGGCACTCCCATACGGGCAGACTCTTCGCACACTTCTTTACCCACACGAACGATGTAACCCAGCTCGCGAAGTCGCTGAACGACAATACTGGTGGTTCTGAATTCTTCCCACCCTAGTTCCGGATGCTGATGAAGGTCACGACGTACAGCGATGAGGTCGTCAGCGATCTCATTGGAGCGTGCGACGATGGTGTCAAACATGGTCTTCTCCTTTCTCAGTGAATCAGATACAGCCAGATAAAGGATGTGGTGATCTGCGTGATGTACGCCGCCGCCATCACAGGAATTGTGCGTTTTGCCAGGTCGACGGGATTGACTTCCGCCAGACCCGACACCGCGATCAATACACCGGAGATCGGCGACATTGAACGTCCGATGCCCGCCGACAGCTCCATCGGCAGAGCTATTGCTACAGCAGGCTGGCCAAGGGGCTGCGCCACCTGAGGAGCCAGGGGTGCAAAAGCGAACCATGCTGCGTTTCCCGACCCGGTAAGGAGTGCAGTCAACAGGATTATCAGTGTCATGAGCACTGTCATGACGACAACGCCCAGGTGCAAATTGAACGCTCCATCGACAATGAACTTGATGAATCCGATTTGCGTGAGGCCTGCCGCGAACATCTGTCCTGCGACGATAAGCGTGGCAATTGCAACGAACTGCTTCCCCATTCCTTGAAAGAACACTTTCATGATTTCGCTGGCTCTGCTGAATGAGCGATATCTGATCATTTCGATGATCAGGACCACCAACATTGATGTCAGCATTGACGTCGCAACATTCATCTTGACGGAGGAGATGAGATATTCCGAAAAAACAATGAGTAAGACGAGCGGTATGAGCGGCAGAACTGCATAGTAGACGGGGGTCTTGAGCTCGGTTTTTACACTGCCTGTATCCGGTGAGGCTCCTGATGCTTCCTGTTCGAGATTCGAGGGCGGATTCATTTCCGGCAGCGTTCCGGCTTTCTTGTCGAAATGACGCTGAATCAGCATGTGGCTGATGGCAATCACTGCCATCGTCACAATTGCCACAGGCCCCTGATAGTCGATGAAGTATTTCTGAACGGTCATGGAGGACACCTCGGCCGACAAATTGGAGTTCGACGACGCTGGCCCGAGATCCAGGCAGGAGGTTGTCGCAATCAATGCTGCCGCGCTCAGACGCGAAATCCTCAAGGAACGCAGAAGGGGATACAAAGTCACCATAAGCAGCATTGCCAAGCCAGATGCAGACGGAATGATCATTCCGAGGCACTGTCCGAAAATATACGCGATTCCAAGGAAAATGTATGGCCTACGGATCCGCGACAGCGGCTTCATAGCGAGGTGCACCAGCATTGCGCTGGCACCGACTTTTTCCATTATCAGAGAGAATCCGCCCACAGCCATGATGATGAGTCCAAGACTGGCGGATGTGGAGGCAAATGTGTCGCGTAAGAAATCCACGACGTCAAGAACCATATTCCCCGTGGTTTTCTCGCTGTCCATCAGCGGCTCTTCAGACAGAGGGAGTGAAATGAAAAGAAGCAACAATCCTGCAAGGATCAATACTGTTTGTGGATGGTGTTTCTTAATGATCAGCCATGCCACTACAACTGTGACAGCCAAGCCAATCAAAAATCCGATTAGCGTCATCGCCTATGGCCTTTCGACTTCAACTATTGACTAAAGGGTCTCTTGAAGTCTAAGGCACATAAAACAAATGGTGGGCGATACTGGGATCGAACCAGTGACCTCTTCCGTGT